>NZ_VLJQ01000057.1:47202-62744 GCF_007829375.1 Nocardioides sp. J9
GCCGCGACAGGCGCAGGCCGACGTGCGCGCGGACCCGCTCGGGCACGGCGACCTCCACGTCGTCGTACCCCTGCTTGAGGTGGTCGACGAGGGCGGAGATGAGGAACGGGTTGCCCGCCGCGCGGTGCAGTAGGTCGGGCACGGGGTCGCCGGAGGCGGGGGCGTCCAGCTCGGCAGCCACCAGCTCGCGCACGAGGGCCTCGTCCCACGCGCCGAGGTGCACGAGGACGGCGCCGGGGGAGGCGCGCAGCTCGTCGAGCAGGTGCCCGGCGTCGCGGCCCACGGGCTCGGGACCGACGGTCAGGACGACGGCGACGGCCTGGTCGTGCAGGCGGCGGGCGACGTCGACGAGGACCCGCAGCGACCCCTCGTCGGCCCAGTGCGCGTCGTCGAGGACCAGGCAGGTGCCCGGCTCGTGGTCGCCCCGCGCCGCGGCCTCCAGCAACCGACCAGCCGCGGCGGCGACGGCCGCACCGTCCGGGGTTCCCGGGGGAGCCAGCTTGATGCGCAGCTCGTCGCCCCACGCCTCGATCGCGGCGAACGGGACGGAGGAGTCCATCGGTACGGCGCGGGCGGCGGCCACCCGCAGCCCGGACTCCTTCGCGAGGTCGCCCGCGAGCTGCGCGGTGGTGGAGCGGCCGGTGCCGGCGTCGCCCTGCACCACGGCGACACCCCCTCCGCCGCGTGCGACGTCGCGGAGCATGCTGGCCAGCGCGGCGCGCTCGCCAGCGGCACTCAGGAGGGGCACGCCTCGACCTTAGGCAGTGCGCGGCCCCCGCCGCGGGGATCTTGGGCAGGCCTCTCCGAAATAAATTCCCCGGGGGTGGTCGGCAAAAAACCGGGGGTACCCGGGCTTCCCGGCGCCCCGCCCGGGCTGGCACGGTTCTGCTACCCCGGGGGACGGGGCGCCAGGCCCGCCAGCGGCGAGGCCGGTCGTCCGCCGGGGGATGGGGGAACCACATGTCCGACGCGGAGGTGGCTGTCACCTTGTGGGGGGTGCAGCCGCGGGCCAGACTCCAGGGCCGGTGCCGCAGGCGCCTCCGCGTCGGACAGCGGACCGCGTGTCCTCGTCGTCGCTTCCCGGCCCCGGGTCGCTGGTGCACCTCGGCAGGATGCCGACGGTCGCTGGCGGCTTTTCGCTGGCGCGCTCGCCCGACGGCCGCCACGCTTCACCCGTGGAACGTCGAAGTGGGGCTGCCGAGCTGCTGCGCGCCCAGTGGGACCTGCTGCGCGGCTGGCTCGAGGACGAGCGGGTGCTCGACCACGCCGGTGCGCCCTCCGGGCTGGGCGCGTGGACGGTCAGCGACCTCGTCGTTCACCTCGGCTTCGCGCTCCGGATGGTCGCTGAGGTGACGCCGAGCGAGCGCGAGCCCCTGACGCTCGTCGAGTACGTCGGCGGCTACGCCCCGGCGCACGACCAGATCGCCGCCGACACCCATGAGGTGGCCGACCAGCACCGAGGGCGGGAGCTCGCCGGCATCGACTCGCTCGCCGCGCCGGCGTGGGCGGCGATCGCCGCAGGTCTGCCGGACGTCGTGCTCGGCCGTCGCGGTCCGTTGCGCGGGGAGGACTTCCTGCTCACGAGGCTGCTCGAGCTCGTCACCCACGGCGACGACCTGCACCGCTGCCTGCTCCAGCACACCGGCGCCGATCGGCCCACGCCGCTGCTGCCCGCCGCAGTCGACCCCGTCGCTGCGGCCCTGGCCGAGGGTTACGAGCAGGTCGCCGGTGCGCGGCCAGCCTGGACCGGGCTGGAGCTGGTGCGGCTCGCGACCGGCCGCACGCCGAGCGACGACCCGCACCTGCCGCTGCTGTCGTGAGCGTCGTGGTGGATCAGTGGAGGGTCAGTGGAGGGGATCAGATGACGGCAACCGTGTTCCTGCAGGCAGCGGAGATGTTCGCCGCCGCCGTCGAGCAGGTCCGTGACGACCAGTGGGACCAGCCCGGCCTGGGCGAGTGGGACGTGCGCGCGCTCGTCGGGCACACGCTGCGGGCGGTGACGACCGTGTCCTCCTACCTCGCCCAGCCGGCACCGGACTCGGTCGAGTGCGGGAGCGCGGGGGAGTACTTCGTGCGCGTGCGGACCCTGCCTGCCGCCGACGACCGCGCCGTCGCCGACCGCGGCCACCAGGCCGGCCGAGACCTCGGGCCCGACCCGCTCGCGACCGTGCGTGCCGGCATCGCCCGGGCCGGGGATCGGCTGGCACAGCTGGAGGATGCCGACCCGGTCCTGCCGACGGTGGCCGGCGGGATGCGCCTCAGCGACTACCTGCCCACCCGCACCTTCGAGCTGCTCGCGCACAGCAACGACCTCGCCGCCGCGACGGGAGCGGCACTCGTCGTACCGCCGGAGGTGGCGGAGTCCGCCCTGCAGACCGCGGTGGCGGCGATGGCGCGGCTCGGCGACGGCCACGCGCTCTTCCTGCACCTGCTGGGCCGGCCGGGCGGCGAGCACCGGCCGATGTTCGGCTGAGTCCGGCGTCGAGCGCGCCGAGCAGGTCAGGGAGCGGGTCAGGCGAGCGAGGTCAGCTGGCCCCGGCAGTCCTCGAGGACCAGGCCGCGGAGCAGGGCCTCGTCGACGAGCTCGCGCAGCTCGACCGGCAGCTGCTCGCGGTCGAGATGGTCCTCGCCGAGGCAGGTGAGCAGGTCGCTGAGCTCCATGACGGGCAGGTACCCGGCGCTGTGACCGGCATCCGGGTGGGCGGTGCCGCGGGCGGGCCGGCGCGGATCCGCCACGGGATGCAGCCGGGCACCCGGCCCGCTGCATCCCGCGGCAGATCGTCACCGGTGGTCGGTCACCGCACCCGCACCGTGATCGTGCGGGCCTTGGTGCGCGAGGTGGCGGCGATGGTGATCCGCAGCTTCTGCCCGCGTTTCGCCTTCACCGTGGTGACCAGGCGGCCCTTCGACAGCTTCGCGGCGCGCAGCACCTTGCCGCCGCGGCGGACGGTGACCTTCGCCGCCAGCGGCGGGGCCGCCGGTGCGCTGGCCAGGACCACCAGCCGGGCCTTCCTCGCCGTGCGCAAGGCGGTCGTCGCCGTGGCGCGGAGCCTGGGCTTGCGCAGGGCCGGCTCGACGGTGACCGGGCGAGCCGACGCGTGGTGGTCGGCGTAGCCGGCCGCGGTGACCCGGACGTCGACGCCGATGCGGTGCCCGACGTCGGCGGCGACGGGCGTGTAGGTCGTCCCCGTCGCGCCGGCGATCACGACGCCGTCCCGTGTCCAGCGGAAGTAGGCGTAGTCCCGGTGGTCCGTGGTCGGCGGGGCCGCCGCGAGCCGGCTGCCGACCCGGGGCGTGCCGGTGATGAGCGGCTCCGAGGTCGCCACGATCTCGCCGAGCCCGACGTAGCTGCCCTGGGAGCCGGAGTACGCCGTCGCGTAGTCGGTGCGCTTCAGCGTCGCCTGCACCCAGACCGGCTGCGCGACGTCCGACGGCCCGAGCGTGTACGACGTCCCGGTGGCTCCCGGGATCGGGTTGATGCTCCGGAACCACTGGTAGGTCACGGTCTCGAAGACCGGGTCGGTCCTGGGCGCGGAGGTGACCCGCAGCGTCTCGCCCACGCGGAAGGTGCCGGAGACGCCCGGCGAGGCGGTCACCCGCATCTCGACGGGCCCCTGGACGACCGCGGTCTCCGGCGACAGGCCGCTGAACGCGGTCGGGTACCCCTCCTTGAACGCCGCGACGCTGACCGAGATCCGCTTGCCGAGGTCCTCGGGGCGCACCTTGAACTGGTTGGTCGCCGTGGCCAGGGAGAACGTGCCGTCGACGAGCCAGTCGTACTGCACCCGGTCCGGCGTGGGAGTGAAGGTGTTGTAGGCGAACAGGGTCTGCCCGACGCGCGGCGTGCCGCTGATCGAGGGGACGGTCCCGGTCATCACCGGGGTCGACGTACCGCCGCCGCCACCACCGCCACCCCCGCCGCCGGGGTCGCGGGGGTCGGTGGGCACCTCGGCCACCGCGGGGGTGGCGAAGGCAGCGAGCGCCAGCGTCGCCGCCAGGGCGGACAGGGCGCCGCGGAGGCGGGGTCTGCGAGAGCTGAACATGTGGTCCTCGTGGGGGGTTGGGGATCTGACCCGGCCACGCTCGCGGCGACCGCTGCGGTGCGGGTGGGCAGCGACTGGAGCCCCGCTGGAGCCGAGCGGCCCCCGGGCTCCAGCCGGACCCCAGCGCAGTGCGGGAGAACTGTCGCGACCCACCACCGAACCGAAGGAAGACCGATGACCATCGACCAGTCGAGCGACGCCCGCATCGCCGCGTTCAACCTCGCCCACCAGCACCGCCCCGGCCGGGTCGTCACGCCGACGACCGCGGCCGGCGTGGCCGACGCCGTGCGGGCCGCGGCGACCGCGTCCGCGTCGTCGCCACCGGTCACGGCCTGCTCGCGCCCGTCGAGGGCGGCACGGTCGTCTCGACCGCCGCCCTGGCCGACGTCCACATCGACCCGGAGGCGCGCACCGCCCGCGTCGGCGGCGGCGCCCGCTGGGGCCAGGTGCTGGAGGCGGCCGCGCCGTACGGCCTCGCCCCGGTCTGCGGCTCCTCGCCCACGGTCGGCGTCGTCGGCCTGCTGCTGGGCGGCGGCCTCGGCCCGGCCGGGCGCACGCTGGGCTGGGCCAGCGACCACCTCCGCCGCCTCGAGCTGGTCACCGCCACCGGGGAGCAGCTCAGCGTCAGCGCGGACTCGCACCCCGAGGTGTTCCGCGCCGCCCGCGGCGGCAAGCACCTGCCCGGGGTCGTCACCGAGGTCGAGATCGGCCTCGTCCCCGTCGCGGAGGTGTACGGCGGCGGCCTGTTCTTCGCCGCCGAGGACGCCGGCCGCGTGCTGCACGGCTTCGTGGACTGGAGCCGCGACCTGCCCGAGACGGTCAGCCCGTCGTTCGCGATCCTGCGGCTGCCGGACCTCCCGCAGGTCCCCGAGCCGCTGCGCGGCCGGTGCGTCGTGCACGTCCGGGTCGTCGTCGCCGACGGTGACGCCGAGGCCGGTGCCGCCACCGTCGCGCCGCTGCGCGCGCTCGCGACCCCGCTGGTCGACCTGCTCGGCCCGATGCCCTACGCGGCGATCGGCGCCGTGCACGCCGACCCCGAGGAGCCGATGCCGGTGATGGACGGCGGCGTCCTGCTCCGCGACCTCGACCACGCGTTCGTCGACGCCCTGCTCAGCGTCATGGGCCCCGAGCAGCACGTACCCTTCGCCGTCGCCGAGGTCCGGGTCCTCGGTGGTGCCCTGGCCCGGCCGGCAGCCGGTCCCGACGCGGKGGKCGGCCGCGACGCCGCCGCGCAGCTGTTCGTGGTCAGCGCGCCGGCACCGGACCTGTTCACCACGGCGGTCCCCGCCGTCGCGCAGGCGCTCGTGGGGGCCGTGGGCGCGTGGTCGACCGGCGTCGTGCAGCCGAACTTCGTCGGCGCGCTCAGCGGCCCGAACCCCTGGGCACGCGCCTGGCCGGCCGACGTGCGCGACGCGCTCGACGCCGTACGCGCGGAGCTCGACCCGGCAGGACTGTTCGCAGGCCCGCGGTGACCGTGGCCGTTGCGGGCGAAACGGCCCGGGAGGCGCCGTCGCTGGATAGTCTCCCGGCCGTGAGGGTCAGCGTCCTGGGCCCGGTCGAGGTCGAGGTCGACGGCCGGCTGCTCGATCTCGGAGCGCGCAAGCAGCGCAGCCTGCTGGCCGTGCTGTGCCTGCACCGCGGCCGGCCGGTCAGCGTCGGCGCCATCGCCGAGGCGCTGTGGAGCGACGAGCCGCCCGCCAGCCACGCCGTCACGCTGCAGGGCTACGTCTCCGACCTGCGCAAGGTCCTCGAGCCGACCCGCGCGCCGCGCAGCGCGGCGACCGTCGTGCTGACGACGCCGACGGGCTACCAGCTCGCGATCCCGCCCGAGGCGTTCGACACCGTGCGCCTCGACGACGCGCTGCGGGCGGCGTCGGAGGCCTTCCCGCGGTCGGCGGACGAGCCGTGGCGCCCGCTGCGCGAGCCCGACCCGGACCGGCTGGTCCAGGCGGCCGACGGCCTGGACCTGGCGCTGGCCGGCTGGCGCGGCACGGTCCCGGTCGCCCCGGCCACGGTTGTCGGGCCGGTCAAGGACCGGCTCACCGGGGCGCTGGCGCCTGGCGCGGCGAGCCGTACGCCGACCTGCCGGACGAGGTCGCCCGGGCCGAGCGCGCCCGGCTGCACGAGACCCGCACGACGGCGATCGAGCTGCGCGAGGCGATCCGGCTGCACCTCGGCGACGCCGTCGAGGCGTCGCGCCGGCTGGAGCCGCTGGTCCTCGAGGAGCCCTACCGGGAGCGGCTGCACCTGCTCCAGGCGGTCGCGCTGGTGCAGGCGGGCCGCCAGGTCGAGGCGATGGCGCTGCTGCGCCAGCTCCGAACGACCCTGCGCGAGGACCTCGGCATCGACCCCGGACCCGCGGTCGCCGCCCTCGAGACGGCCGTCCTGCAGGGCCGGCTCGAGGGCGGTCGGCCGCGCCCGAGCACCGACGTGCGGGTCGTCCTCGTCGACGACCACCCGGTGTTCCGGATGGGCATGAGCGGCCTGTTGTCCTCGCTGGAAGGCCTCGAGGTGGCCGCCGTCGTGGGCGACGCGGACGCGGCGCGGGCTGCCGTCGACGAGTCCGTCGACGTCGTGCTCATGGACCTGGACCTGGGCGGCGACTCCGGCATCGACCTCACCGCCGAGCTCACGGCGCAGTACCCGGACCTGCAGGTGCTGGTGATGACGATGCACGACGAGGACTCCTTCGTCCGTGCGGCACTGGCCGCGGGGGCGGCGGGCTACCTCGTGAAGTCCGCGGAGCCCGACGACGTGCACCGCGCCATCCGTGCGGTCGCCGCCGGCGAGCTGGTCGTCGGCGCCCAGGTCGCCCGCGCCGCGCGCTCGCACCTCGGCGGCGCGCACCGGGGTCGCCCGTGACCGGCGCCCGCGGCTGGCGGGTCCTCGCCTGGCTGCTGGGGGCGCTCGGCTGGGGCACGGTCGCCGCCGCGCTGGGCACCAGCCTCGTCGCCGGCCGGATCCCCGACGAGGTCGCCAACTGGGCGATGGACCTCGTCGTCGCCACGCTCTACTCGATCGTCGTCGTGGTCCTGCTGCCCCGCACCCGGCGGCTCGCGGTGTGGATCATCGCGCTGACCGGCATCGGCTGCGGCGTGGCCGGGCTGGCGACGTCCTGGGTCTCCCTCGAGGCCGGCACGCCGGGCCAGGGCGCGGCGCTCTACCTGCAGTACTGGACCTGGACGCCGGGCCTGTACGCCGTCGTCGCGGTCCTGCCGTTCATCGTCGTCGGCCCGGTGCCGCGGTGGCGCGCCGCGGCCGCTGCGGCCGGCGCGGTGCTGGCCGTCGCGGGGACCCTGCCCGGCATGACCGTCGTCGCGCCCGGCCTCCCGCGCAACCCGCTGGGCATCGACCACGCCGGCTGGCAGGAATGGATCCGCGACTCCACGCTGTGGCTCGACCGTTCCGTGACGGCGATGGGCGCGTTAGCGGCGGTGTGGCTGTTCGTGCACGCGCGGTCGCTGCGGGCACGGCAGCGGCAGGGCGTGCTGTGGCTGGCCACCGGCCAGGTGCTGCTCGTGGTCGCGATGGTCGTCTTCCTGCTGCCGTGGCCGGACAACCAGGCCCGGCTCGCGGCCGAGGTCAGCGGCGTGACCCTGCTGCTGGCGCAGGTGTTCCTGCCCGCCGCCCTGCTCGTGCTGGTGCTCGGCCAGCGGCTGTGGGGGATCGAGGCCACGGTCGACCGGGCCACCGTGTGGACCTCGCTGACCGCCGCCGCGGTGGCGGCCTACCTGGTGCTGGTCTCCGGGCTCGCGCGCGTGCTACCCGACGGGTCCGGCCTCGCGCAGGGCCTCGCCGTGCCCGTGCTCGCCGTCAGCTTTCTGCCCGCCCAGCGGGCCGTGCAGCGCCGCGTCGACACCCTCGTCTACGGCACCGGGTCGCGACCCGACGAGCTGTGGTCGGCGATCGACGTCTCCAGCGAGCACGACCTCGACGAGCTCGCCGACCGGCTGCGCCGCGGCCTGCGGGTCGGCGCCGTGCGGATCCTGCCCGTCGGCCCGGACGGCACCCTGCCTGCCGCACCGGGGGGACGCAGCAGCGACGTGGTGCGCACGCTCAGCAGTCGCGGGCGCGAGGTCGGCCTGCTGGTGGTCACGCCGCGAACGGGTGAGCGGCTCGACCGTCGTACCTCCGCGCTGCTGGACCAGGTCGCCGGCCTGCTTGCGACCGTCCTCGACCTCGCCCGCGCCAACGAGGCGCTGGTCGCGGCGCGCAGCCGCCTGGTCGGCATCCGCAACGAGGAGCGGCGCGTGCTGCGCCGCGACCTGCACGACGGCCTCGGCCCGGCGATCGCCGGCATCCGCCTCGGCCTCACCGCCGCCCGCAACCTGCGCGAGCGGGACCCGGAGGCGGCCGACCGGATGCTCGACCAGCTCGGCGAGGAGCTGCAGCTGCGCAGCGAGGAGGTACGACGGATGAGCCGCGGGCTCCTCCCGCCGGCCCTCGACGAGGGCGACCTGGCGGCGGCCCTGCGTGCGCTGGCGGACCGCTTCGCCGGCGCGGACCTCACCGTCCAGGTGGACGTGTCGCCGCAGGTGCAGCCCGGTCCGGTCGCGCAGACTGCGCTCTACCACGTCGCGTCGGAGGCGCTGCTCAACGTGCACCGGCACGCGATGGCGACCCGGTGCGAGGTCGTGGTCCGGCCGGGGGAGGACGGCGGGGTCGTGCTCGTGGTGACCGACGACGGCGTCGGCCTCGACGAGCAGGCGGCCCAGGGCATCGGCCTGCGGTCCATGCGCGAGCGCGCCGAGGAGCTCGGCGGCAGCGTCGCGACCACCTCGCCCGGCGCGCGCGGCACCCGCGTCGTCGTCCACCTTCCGCCCCTCGGCGGCGCCGCCCCAGCTTAGGGGCTCTGGCGGCTCAGCGGTCGCGGCGGTCGCCGCGCCGCCCCCCGGCGCCCCCCGCCACTGGCTCCAGCAGCACAGCAGGCAGATCAACCACGCGGGGACGATGACGGCGTCCTCGAGGTGCACGCCGTGGGTCTCGGAGAACTCCCACAGCACCGGCCCCGACAGCGCCGAGCTGCCCGCCACGCCGGTGACCGCGAGCAGCGTGGTCAGCACGGCGACGACGAGGGCCTGGGTGCGGTCGGACACGAGGCAGCAGCCTAGGGGGTGCCCCACCACGAGGTGCGCCCCTCTGCACCGCGAGGGTCGGGCGCGCGTCGTACCCACGCACCTCGTGCCGCGAAGCCTCACACCTCGCGGTGCGAAGCCTCACACCTCGCGGCACCCCGCTGCAGGTCCGGGGGTGGGGACTCCTAGGCTTCCGGGCGGCCCGGACGTGTGTGCGGGTGTCGCTCAGCAGCAGGAGGCACGATGTCCTGGTCCATCCACGGGGACGGCCGGTCGGTCGTCGACGGAGAGGTCGTCAAGCCGGGGGAGCGGCTGTCGTGGCCGCGCACCCTCGGGCTCGGTGGCCAGCACGTCGTGGCGATGTTCGGCGCGACCTTCCTGGTGCCGATCATCACGGGCTTCGACCCGAGCACCACCCTGCTCTTCTCGGGCTTCGGCACCCTGCTCTTCCTGCTGATCACCGGCAACCGGATGCCGAGCTACCTCGGCTCGTCGTTCGCGTTCATCAGCCCGGTGCTGGCGGCGAAGAGCGGCGGTGACATCGGTACGGCGCTCTTCGCGATCGTCGCCACCGGCGCCGCGCTCGCGCTCGTCGGCCTGCTGGTCATCAAGGTCGGCACCGGCTGGATCCACGCGCTGATGCCGCCGGTCGTCATGGGCGGCGTGGTCGCGCTGATCGGCTTCAACCTCGCGCACGCGTCGTGGAACAACGTCATCAACCTCGACGCCGGCGGCAGCTTCGCGCCCGGGCAGAAGCCGGTCGACGACGAGCACCTGCTGCTCGCCACGATCACGGTGCTCGCGATCGTCGTCATCGCCTCGCTCTTCCGCGGGATCATGGGTCGGATCGCGGTTCTCCTCGGCTTCGTCGTCGCCTACCTGGTCGCCATCCCGATGGGCGTGGTCAGCTTCGACGCCGTCCGGGCCGCCGACTGGGTCGGCCTGCCGCAGCTCACCAGCCCCGACGTCGACTGGAGCGTCCTGCCGATGTTCCTCCCCGTCGTCTTCGTGCTCGTCGCGGAGAACGTGGGCCACGTCCGCTCCGTCGCCCACCTCGTCGGCGACGACTCGCTCAACGACCTCACCGGTCGTGCCCTGCTCGCCGACGGCGCCGCCACGGTCGTGGCCGGGCTCGGCGGCGGCTCCGCCACCACGACGTACGGCGAGAACATCGGCGTCATGTCCGCCACCCGCGTCTTCTCCACGGCGGCCTACTGGGTGGCCGGCGTCGTGGCGATCCTGCTGTCGCTGTCGCCGAAGTTCGGCGCGCTGCTGTTCACGATCCCCAACGGCGTCATCGGCGGCGCCACCCTCGTGCTGTACGGCGTGATCGGGCTCATCGGCGTGCGGATGTGGATCGACGCGCGGGTCGACTTCGGCCAGCAGAAGAACCTCTTCCCGGTCGCCGCCGCGCTGATCCTGGCGATGGGCATGGGCAACGACGTGATCGGCTTCGGCGACTTCACCCTCGGCGGCATCGCCGTGGCGACCGCCGCGATCCTCGTGCTCTACCACCTGATGGCGGGCCTCGAGCGGGTGCGCGGGGCCGACGTCCCGCGCTGACCGCCTGTGCGGACCGTCACGCCGGTCGGGGAATAGTCGCGGGGGCGGGGCTGGTTGTGCCCGTCAGCTGGTCTGACTCATGCCCCCGGGCCTCACCACTTGCCGCTACGAGCGGCCACTCGCCGAGAGGCGGCTGACGGACCAGCGAGCATCACCGTGCAGCCACCCGCCGGGTAAGCCCCGGTCAGGGTGGCTGTCCGGGTTTTCGGGCGGGGCCGGCCGGGCCGGCCCAGCGTCAGGTGATCTCCGGCAGCTCCTGCGCGCTGCCGAGCAGGGCGCGGAAGGGGTCGCCGCGCTCGGCGATCCGGTCCAGGACGGTGCGGATCGTCCAGCGGTCGGGGCGCAGGTCGGGGTCGTCGAGCTCGGACCACGAGATCGGCACCGACACCGGCGCACCGGCCCGCGGCCTGGGGGAGTACGGCGCCACGAGGGTCTTGTTGATCGCGTTCTGCGTGAAGTCCAGGCGCGCCTTCCCGCCGCGGGCCTTGACCTCCCACTTCCAGCTGACCAGCTCCGGCACGACCTTGCCGACCGTGCGCGAGAGCTTCTCCACCCAGGCCCGGGTGTCGTCGAAGGTGTAGCCCGCCACCACCGGGATCCAGATCTGGATACCGCGGCTTCCGGTCACCTTCGCCCGCGCGGTGACGCCGAGGTGCTCGAGCGCGGTGCGGTGCAGGCGGGCCAGGGTGAGCACCTCGTCCCACCCGGTCCCCTCACCGGGGTCGATGTCGACCAGCGCGTACGTCGGCTCGTCGGGCTCGTCGGTGCGCGAGGTCCACGGGTGCCACTCCAGCGCGCCGAAGTTCGCGGCCCACACCAGCGCCGCGGGCTCGTCGGCCACGACGTAGGTCGACGTCTCGCCCGGGTCCGCGGCCGGGTTGTCCCACGCGCCCACCCAGTCGGGGGCGTGGTCGGGGCGTGCCTTGTGCCAGAAGCCCTTGGCGTCCGCCCCGTCGGGGTAGCGGTGCAGGTTGAGGGCGCGCCCCTCGACGTACGGCAGCACGACGGGGGCGATCCGTGCGGTGTAGGCGAGGAGCTCGCGCTTGGTGACCGGCGGGTCGCCGGGGAAGAGCACCTTGTCGAGGTTGGTGACCTTCAGGCTGCGGCCGTGGACCTCCCACGTGCCGGACTTCCCGAGGTCGGCGAGCGCGTCGATCGCCTCGGCCGGCAACGGGTCCGGGACGAGCAGCTGCTCGGCCTCCGCGGCGTCGGCGCCGGAGCTCCACGTGCGGTCGGGGTCCTCGGCGACCTCGTCGTTGGTGCGCCCGCTGAGCACCGAGCGCGGGTGGTCCTCGGGGTCCCAGCCCTCGACGGCGTGGTCGTCGTGCTTGTGCAGCAGCATCCACGACTCCTTGCCGCCGTCCTCCTTCGTGCGCACCAGCACCAGCCGGCCCCGCAGCTTCTGCCCGTGCACCTCGGCGTGCAGCTCCCCGTCGCGTACGGCGCGGCCGGGGTCCTTCGTGCGCACCGGCTCCCAGGTGCCGGTGTCCCAGACGATGACGTCGCCGCCGCCGTACTCTCCCGACGGGATGACGCCCTCGAAGTGGAGGTACTCGACCGGGTGGTCCTCGACGTGCATCGCGAGGCGGCGCACCTCCGGGTCCAGGGTCGGCCCCTTCGGCACGGCCCAGCTCACCAGCACGCCCTCGATCTCGAAGCGCAGGTCGTAGTGCAGGCTGCTCGCCCGGTGCCGCTGGACCACGAAGCGCGGCCGGTCGCTGTCGTCGCCCGTGCCGCCGGCAGGCTCGGGGGTGCGCGAGAAGTCGCGCTTGCGCCGGTAGGTGTCGAGCAGGTCGGCCATGGACGGGCGGTGCCCGGGTCGGCGGGCTCCATCCGCCGCCGTGCCCGGAGGGGTGACAGGTCCATTGGTAAGCGGTAACTTACGGAAGGTGACCGGTCACGTCGTCGACGCGTGGTCCGCGCTCGCCGACCCGACGAGGCGGGAGATCTTCGCACGCCTCTCGGTGCGCCCGCGGTCGGTCACCGACCTGGCCAGTGAGCTGCCGGTCAGCCGCCCGGCGGTGTCGCAGCACCTCAAGGTGCTCAAGGACGCCGACCTGGTGCGGGTGCGGGCCGAGGGCACCCGCCGCATCTACAGCGCCGACCCCGCGGGCCTGCGCGAGATGCGGCAGGAGCTCGAGGGCTTCTGGAGCGCGACGCTGGCGAACTTCAAGCGGCTCGTCGAGGACGGGTCATCGACCGAGGAGGACGGATGAGCACGACAGGGGACGAGGACGTACGGCTCGACGTGACCGTCGAGGCGACGGTGGAGCGGGCCTTCCAGGTCTTCACCGAGCAGTTCGACCAGGTCAAGCCGCGCGAGCACAACCTGCTGGCGCCCGAGGAGGTCGTGGAGACCGTCCTCGAGCCCCGGGTGGGCGGCGACGTCTACGACCGCGGTGCGGACGGTGGCACCTGCCGCTGGGGGAGGGTGCTCGCGTTCGAGCCGCCCCACCGCCTGGTCTTCTCGTGGGACATCTCGCCCACGTGGCAGCTGGTCACGGACCCGGCCGAGGCGAGCGAGGTCGAGGTGAGCTTCACCGAGGCCGGACCGGGCCGCACCCGCGTGGAGCTCGTGCACCGGCACCTGGCCCGCCACGGCGCGGGCTGGGAGTCGCTGCGCGACGGCGTCGCCGACCAGGGCGGCTGGCCGCTCTACCTCGAGCGCTACGCGGCGCTGGTCGACTGAGCCCACCGCCAGCCCACCCCGATCCGGTCCGTACGACGAGCCGGCGCTCGTCGTACCGGAAGGCCGGCCGGCCCGCGGCCCTGACCGCGGGCCGACCGGAGGTCCCGGGCGCTCGCTCCCCATGTGAGCGAGCGACCGACGTCGTCCTCCATGGTGGGCACGCCGGCCGCTCGCCGTGGGCGATTTTCGCGAGGAACAATCGGATCCGATGGTCCGGTCGGTCCGCTGCGGGACTCACGCGCCGGGGGCGGGGTATCGCGCGGCCATGACCACGACGACACAGTCCATGACCAGCACCCCCCTGCAGAAGGCGACAGCGACCGTCGCTGCGACCTTCCTGGTCGTCGGCATCCTCGGCTTCATCCCCGGGATCACGACCAACTACGACGACATGACCTTCGCCGGGCACCACTCGAACGCCCAGCTGCTCGGCATTTTCGGCGTCTCCGTGCTCCACAACATCGTGCACCTGCTCTTCGGCGTCGTCGGCTTCCTGATGGCGCGCTCGTGGTCGGGCGCGAAGGCGTACCTGATCGGTGGCGGCGCGATCTACCTCGTGCTCACCGTCTACGGCTTCGTCGTCGACCGCCACGCCGACGCCAACTTCGTCCCGGTCGACAACGCCGACAACTGGCTGCACCTCGTGCTCGGCCTCGGCATGATCGGCCTGGGCGTCTTCCTCGGCCGCACCAACGACGGCCACCGCACCAACCTGCCGGGCTGACCGGCCCTCAGGACCGCGCGGCGCCCTCGCTGATCAGCAGCTGACCGGCGGTGTACGTCGCCATGACCACCGCCTCCAGCCGCTGCGGCGGGTCCTGGAGGAGGAAGGTCCGCGCACCGAGCACCGAGTCCGACAGCAGGAAGAGTCCCGCGCCGGCGGCCGTCATCAGGCAGGCGTCGCGCGGGACCTCCGGGCCGAGGTGGCTCGCGGCCGCGACCATCGAGGTCAGCACGGCGGAGTAGCCCAGCACCGTCGCACCCAGCGCGCGCTCCTGCCGACCCGCCGCGAGCGCGACCGCCGGAGCGGTCACGAGCCACGCCGCGGCCGCGCCGCGGACCGCCTGGTTCTGCAGCGGGCTCGCCGAGCGCTCACGGTGGCGCAGGAAGCCGCTGATGTAGGCGACGTGGCCGACGCCGAACGACCGAGCACCGGCGGAGAAGGCGCGCGGTCCCTCGCCCAGCAGCAGGACGTCGCCGCCCCAGCCGAACGCCTGGCCGGTGAGGGCGGTGGACCGCAGCCGGGCACCCCGCGCCCGCTCGTCGGTCGCCAGCGACGCGGCCAGGACCGGCATCAGCATCGGCTTGGTGACCAGCCGGGCACGGTGGGCCCACCGGCTGCGCGATCCCGCCAGCAGGGTGTCGGCAGCGGCGAGGGCGCCGTAGGCCAGCTTGAGCCGGGTCGTCGTACGCATCCGCGCAATGTAGCGCCGGGACCAGCCCTCCATGGGCGAACTGGGTCAGCGGGCCAGCGAGGCAGCGAGCTGGGCGCGCGTCGGCACGAACGGGTCGACCCGCAGCCGCATTCCCGCCTCCGCCGGCGTCCGGTTGCCCTTGCGGCCGTTGCACGGCCCGCACGCCGCGACCGTGTTGAGCCACGACCACGTGCCGCCGCGGCTCTGGGGGAGGACGTGGTCGACCGTCGTCGCGTGCCGCCCGCAGTAGGCGCACACGTGCCGGTCGCGCACCAGCACGCCGGAGCGCGAGAAGCCCGCAGGGCGGTACATCCACTTCGCCGCGACGTAGCGCACCAGCCGGATCACCCGCGGCCACGGGTGCGGCCCGATCATCCGGTCCTCGTGCGCCTCCTCGACCGTCGCGACCTCGCGGAAGAGCATCCGCACCGCGTGCTGGAAGGTCACCGTCCCGAGCGGCTCGTAGGAGGCGTTGAGCAGGGTGACGGTGGTCATCGCGAGCTCCTTTCCTCCCTTCCTGTGACACGACGGTACGCCGCCCGGCAGGCCGCCGCCCAGCACTTTGCGCCCGCTCGGACCGTCATGGGCACAGTCCGCCTTGCAGGCCCGGTGGTTTCGAGGCTCCTCGCTGGCGCTCGTCGCACCTCAACCACCGGGAGTCCGGTGCTGCCAGCTGCCGGTGGTTGAGGTGCGAGGCCGCCCGCGGCCGAGCCTCGAAACCTCCGGCCCATCGCGCCGGGTTGTGGTGGGCACAGTC
>NZ_VLJQ01000058.1:0-10495 GCF_007829375.1 Nocardioides sp. J9
GGCTTGCCGCCAGAACAACGCAACCACCCATCGGAGCCAACTGCGCGCGCGGCAGCGCGGCGCCCGCGCCGAAGGCGCGTCGAGGGCAAGTGCAGGCCGAGCGCAGCGAGCGCCTGCGCGCCGCCCTCGACAGGCGACGCGCTCGCGCCAGACAACACAGGGCGGCGCGGACGGAGTCCGTGCCGGCAACCGCGCCGCCCAGCCGACCGGCGGGGGCCGGTCGGCTACGGTGCGCGGCCGCCGACACCAACCACGGAGCAACACTGACGTTTGTCGAGGTGCGAGGCGGCCCAGCGCTGAACCTCGAAACCAGCGGCCCCGTGCACCGGACTGTGCCCACCACAGCCTCCACGCAGGCCCGAAGGTTTCAAACCCTCGGCCTAGCCGGCCAGCGAATGCCTACAACCGCTCCCGCACCGCGTCCCGCAGCGCCTGCTCCGGGTCGACGCCGGCCTGCCGGGCCTCGGCGACGAGGGCGAGGAGGCGCTCGCCCAGCGCGGCGGAGGCGTCGGTGGGGTCGACGGGGTCGGCGGGGGTGCCGGCGCGCTCGAGGCGGTCGAGGACCTTGTCGGCGTAGAGCAGGGCGGGGAGGGCGGTGGGGATGCCGTCGTCGACGGGGCGGTCGGCCTTCTCGCCGGCCTTCACCTGCTGCCAGAGGTCGTTGACGGCGTCGGCGTCGAGGCCGGCGGCATCGACGTCGCCGAAGACGTGGGGGTTGCGGCGGACCATCTTGGCGGTGATGCCGCGGGCGACGTCGTCGAGGTCGAAGTCACCGCGCTCCTCGGCGACCACGGCGTGGAAGACGACCTGGAGCAGCAGGTCACCGAGCTCCTCGGCGAGGTGGGACCAGTCGCCCGAGACCTCGCCGGCGTCGATGGCGTCGACGGCCTCGTAGGTCTCCTCGAGCAGGTAGCGCACGAGGGAGCGGTGGGTCTGCTCGCGCTTCCACGGGCACTCGGCCCGGAGCCGCCGCATGACGGCGACGAACTCCTCCACCGCCGGGTCGGCCACGGCTCAGCCCACCGGCGCGGCCTGCTCGAGCGGCGAGCCGCAGACCTCGGAGGCGGGGAGGCCGGCGAGCCGCTCGTAGATCGCACCCTCGTCGTCGGTCTCGAGGGCGAGCTCCTCACCGGCGCGGGCGACACCGCTGTAGGCGGCCGAGAGGTCGTCGCCGGTGAAGACCTTGCCGTCCTGCTGGGTGCCGAAGACCGGGTTGAGGACGACGTCGTTCTCCTCGAGCCACTCGTCGACGACGGCCTCGCCGACCTCGGCCGCCGTCTGCGCGTCGCCGGCGCTCCGGCCGTCGGCGAGTGCCCTGGTGCCGATCTGCTCGAGCGGCTGACCGAGGCGCTGGCCGATCCAGGACAGCCMCTCGAAGGACTCGAAGGAGTCGTCGTCGGGGCCGACGCCCCAGTTGCGCTTGATCGCGGCCGGCGCGACCTTGCCCGGCAGGGTGAGGTCGTACTCGTCCGCCAGCTCCTCGACGGCGACGGCCTGGGCCCAGTTCCAGGCGATCTGGGCGCGCACCGCGGCGCGGGCGTACGACGGCGCGGTGGGCTCGGACTCGAGCAGCGAGCAGTAGTCGTGCACCGTCTGGTCGACCCGGGAGAGCTCGACCGAGCGGCCGTCCACCTCCGCGGCGACGCCCGGCTTCGCGCCGTCGTCGGTCAGGCCGCATCCGGTCACGGCCAGGGCGGTCGCAGCGAGGACGGAGACGAGGGAGGTACGACGACGCACGGTGCCTACTCCTTGGGGTCGATGACCGAGTCGATGACGAGTCGGGCCCATTCAAGCAGGGCGACCCCCTCGATGGGGGTCCCCGTCTTCCCCGGTGTGCCGGGTCGCGGCACGAGGATCGACTCGAGCTGGTGCTTGACGATCGACTTCGGGTAGAGCCGGTTCAGCCGCACGGTGCGCGACTCGGGAAGCACGACCGGGTGGAAGCGGACGTTCTTCCCGACGGTGGTGACCTCCTTGATGCCGGCAGCCCGGACCCGGGCGCGGAAGCGGGCGACGAGCAGCAGCGCGGCGACCTGCTCGGGCGGCTCGCCGTAGCGGTCCTCGAGCTCGGCGACGATCTCGTCGACGTCGGCGTCGGTGCGGACCTCGGCGAGGCGCTTGTACATCTCCAGGCGCAGCCGCTCGCTGGGGATGTAGTCGTGCGGCAGGTGCGCCTCGACCGGCAGCTCGATGCGCACCTCCTCCAGCTGCTCGGGGGCGCCGCCGTCGGCGCGGAAGTCACGGACCGCCTCTCCGACGAGGCGGACGTAGAGGTCGAAGCCGACGTCGGCGATGTGGCCGGACTGCTCGCCGCCGAGCAGGTTGCCGGCGCCGCGGATCTCGAGGTCCTTCATCGCGATCGCCATGCCGCCACCGAGGTCGGAGTGCTGGGCGAGGGTCGCGAGCCGCTCGTGCGCGGTCTCGGTGAGCGGCTTCTCCGTCGGGTAGAGGAAGTAGGCGTAGGCGCGCTCGCGGGAGCGGCCGACCCGGCCGCGCAGCTGGTGCAGCTGGGAGAGGCCGAGGGTGTCCGCGCGCTCGATGATCATCGTGTTGGCGTTGGACACGTCGATGCCGGACTCGACGATCGTGGTGCAGACCAGGACGTCGAAGCGCTTCTCCCAGAAGTCGACCATCACCTGCTCGAGCTGCTGCTCCCCCATCTGCCCGTGCGCGGTCGCGACCCGGGCCTCGGGGACGAGCTCGCGGATCTTCGCGGCCGCCTTCTCGATCGAGCTGACCCGGTTGTGGATGTAGAACACCTGGCCGTCGCGCAGCAGCTCGCGACGCACCGCGGCGATGACCTGGCGGTCCTCGTAGCCGCCGACGTAGGTGAGCACCGGGTGCCGCTCCTCCGGCGGCGTGGTGATCGTCGACATCTCGCGGATGCCGGTGATCGCCATCTCGAGCGTGCGCGGGATCGGCGTCGCGCTCATCGACAGCACGTCGACCGAGGTGCGCAGCCGCTTCATCGCCTCCTTGTGCTCGACGCCGAAGCGCTGCTCCTCGTCGACGATGATCAGCCCGAGGTCCTTGAAGCGCGTGTCGGCGTTGAACAGCCGGTGCGTGCCGACGACGACGTCGACGGTCCCGTCGGCGAGTCCGGCGAGGGTCTCGGCGGCCTCCTTGTCGGTCTGGAACCGGCTCAGCGGCTTCAGCACCACGGGGAAGCCGCTCATCCGCTCGGAGAAGGTCGCGAAGTGCTGGTTGACCAGCAGCGTGGTCGGCACCAGCACGGCGACCTGCTTGCCGTCCTGCACCGCCTTGAACGCGGCCCGGACCGCGATCTCGGTCTTGCCGTAGCCGACGTCGCCGCACACGAGGCGGTCCATCGGCACCGTGCGCTCCATGTCGCGCTTGACCTCGTCGACGGTGGTGAGCTGGTCAGGCGTCTCGTGGAACGGGAAGGCGTCCTCGAGCTCCCGCTGCCAGGGCGTGTCCTGGCCGAACGCGTGGCCCTGCGTGGCCTGCCGCGCGGCGTACAGCTTGATCAGCTCGGCCGCGATCTCCTTGACCGCCTTGCGCGCGCGGTTCTTGCGCTTGGTCCAGTCGCCGCCACCGAGGCGGTCGAGGCTGGGCTGCTCGCCGCCGACGTAGCGGGTGACCTGGTCGAGGGTGTCGGCAGGGACGAAGAGCCGGTCCGGCGGGCCGCCGCGCTTGGAGGGGCCGTACTCGAGGACGAGGTACTCGCGGACCGCGCCCTGCACCTCGCGCTGCTTCATCTCCACGAAACGACCGACGCCGTGCTGCTCGTGCACGACGTAGTCGCCGGCCTTGAGCTCGAGCGGGTCGATCTGCCGCTTGCGGCGCACCGGCATGGCGCCCTTGTCGCGGGTGGATGCCTTCGCACCGACGACGTCCTCGCCGGTGAGCACCACGAGCTTGCGGGCCTCGTCGACGACGCCGTGCGCGAGCGCGCCGCAGGTGACGGTGACGACCGCCGGGTCGAGCTCGGCACCGGCCGCCACCTCCTCGACGAGACGGGCCGGCACGTCGTTCTCGGCGAGCGCCTCCACCATGCGGTTGGCGGGCCCGTGGCCGACGTGGACGACGGCGACCCGCCAGCCCTCGCGGTGCCAGCGGCGGATGTCCTCGAAGGCCTTCGCCACGTCCCCGCGGTACGACGGCGCCGGCTGCGCCGCGGTGGGCACCTCCTCGTCCAGGCCGAACGGGCTGAAGGTCCACCACGCCTGCCCGCGCTCGCGTGCGTGGGCGCGCACGTCGCCCAGGGACTGGTAGGACGCGGCCTGCAGGTCGATCGGCGCCTGGCCGCCGCTGGCCGCGGTCGCCCACGACGCGGCGAGGAACTCCTCGCTGGTGGCGACCAGGTCCTGGGCCCGCGCGCGGGCGCGCTCGGGGTCCAGGACGAGCACCTTGGTGTCCTCGGAGAGCAGGTCGACGAGCAGCTCGAGCTCGTCGACGAGGGCCGGGATCAGCGCCTCCATGCCCTCGACGGCGATGCCCTGGGCGAGCTTGTCGGTGATCTCGACCAGCTGCGGGTGCTCGCGGCCGAGCTCGGCCGCGCGGGCGCGCACCTCGTCGGTCAGCAGCAGCTCGCGGCAGGGCGGCGCCCACAGGCGGTCGACCTTCTCGATGGTGCGCTGGTCGGCGACGGCGAAGGAGCGGATCTCGTCGACCTCGTCGCCGAAGAACTCCACGCGCAGCGGGTGCTCCTCGGTCGGCGGGAAGACGTCGACGATGCCGCCGCGGACGGCGAACTCGCCGCGCTTCTCGACCAGGTCGACGCGGGAGTAGGCCGCACCCACCAGGCCGGCGACCACGTCGTCGATCTCGGCGGTGTCACCCGCGGCGAGCTCGACCGGCTCGAGGTCGCCCAGGCCCTTGACCTGCGGCTGCAGGACGGAGCGGACCGGGGCGACGAGCACCTTGACCGGCGCGGCGACGCTGCCCGGCGCACCCGGGTGGCACAGGCGGCGCAGCACGGCGAGCCGGCGACCCACGGTGTCGCTGCGGGGGCTCAGCCGCTCGTGGGGCAGGGTCTCCCAGCTCGGGTAGTAGGCGACGCCGGAGGGGTCGACCAGCGCACCCAGCTCGTCGACCAGCTGCTCGGCCTCGCGGGTCGTCGCGGTGACCACCAGCACCGGGCTCTCCCCGCGGGCGAGGCCGGCGACGAGGAACGGGCGCAGCGCCTCCGGGCCGGTGAGCTCACCGGTCGGCTGGGCGCCCCTGGCCTGGTCGAGAGCATTCGCGAGGGCGGGGTCGGCGAGGACGGCGTCGGCGAGGCCGGCGAGGTGCACGAGGAGCTTCTTTCAGCAGGGTCGGACAGCACGAGCGCCCCCGGTCGGGCACGACCGGGGGTGGGCTCCCCAGCGTAGCGAGCGCCGCCGACAGGACCTACGCCGTCGGGTCGGCCACCCGGCCGAGGAAGAGCGGGGTGCCGTGCTCGAGGTCGTGGATGACGAACAGGAAGGGCCGGTCGACCTTGACCTCGACGGTCACCGGCGCGCTGGTCTCGGCCATCACCACCGCGGTCGCGGCGGCGGCCTCGGTGCCCTCCTCGTCGACGGCGATGAAGCCCTGGTGGAAGACGTCGTCGACGTAGAGGTCGAGGTCCTCGTCGGTCATCGGGCGGAAGTCGGCGTCGCCGAACGCGGCCTCCATCCCGAGCTGCTGCAGCGCGTCCTTGAGCGAGGAGCCGAACCGGAAGCTCCACCGCGGGAGGTGGAGGTCGAGGTCGGTGGGCTGGCCGCTGCCGATGAACGGCGCGAGGTCGCGCGCCGCCTGCTCCTCGACCTGCGTGAGGTCCGGGCCGTCGGGCAGGACGACGGTCATCGCGAGCCCGCGGCCGGCGTACGGCACGGTCGCGGCGCGCCACCCGTCGCCGGTGGCCAGCGCGCCGGAGAGCATCGGGTTGCGCATCAGGTCGACCTGCACGGTGGTCCCGTCGGCGCGGCGGAAGTCACCTGCCGCGGTCAGCCCCTCCTCGAAGGGTTGCTCCCACGGCGCCTTGAGGTAGATCGCGTTGACCAGCACCATCCGGGTGCTGGGGTCGAGGGAGCCCTCGGGCAGCAGGTCGACGATCCGGTCGTTCGTCTGCTGCTCGACCCAGTCGTTGACCCGGGTGCGGGCCTGCTCGGTCGCGCCCTCGAAGTCCACGGCGCGCAGGGCGGCGCCGTACTCCTTGGCCAGCAGGTCGAGGAAGTCGGCCGACCAGCCGACGCCCTGCTGGCCGAAGACCTGGTTGGCGGTGGCCAGCTCGAGCTCGGCCTTCGAGCCGTCGGCGCGCCCCTGCTCGCCGGCCAGCCCGTCGACGTACGACGTCAGCGCGTTCGCGCCCTTGTGCCAGCGGTCGCCGAGGTCGCTCGCGCCGAGCACGTCGCGCATCTCCTCGGCGGTGCGGCCGGCGGCGCCGGTCAGCGTCATGCCGAGCGCGACGAGGACCGAGTACGGCGAGAGCACGACGTTGCCCGGCTCGGTCGCGAGGGTGCGGTAGAGCCCGCCGGCGAGGCCGTGCAGCCCGGCCACCACGTCGGGCACCAGCGAGCCGTCACCTGCGGCGCGTTCGACGTCGGAGGAGACGAGCTCGATCCCGTCGAGCTCGTCGGGGACCGGCTCGGAGCCGGGGTCCTCCTGGCCGGTGCAGGCGGCGAGGGTGCCGGTGCCGCCGAGGACGGCGAGGGCCAGCAGGCCCAGGCGCAGCGTGTCGCGTCGGTCGATCATGGTGGTCGGACGCTACTGCGGCGCTGACGGTTCCGTCAGCCCACCGTGCCAGGTGTCAGGACGACTGGACGGGCGGTCCCACGAGGAGCGCCACGACGAACAGCACGGCGACAGCGACGACGCCCACGCCCAGGCCGCGCAGCGGCTTGACCAGCAGCCACGCGACGGTGCGGTCGACGATGCCGGTCCCGGCGCCGGCGGGGAGGCGCCAGGAGTCGCCGAGCCAGCCGCGGCGCAGGGCGACCCACTCCACGAGGATGGTCAGGAAGGGCGGCACCGAGGAGGCCAGGACGAGCACTCCACGGCCGAAGGACCAGCGCCGGTCGACCCAGAGCACCACCGAGGTGACGCAGTAGGCGAGGAACACGGCCCCGTGGATCATGCCGAAGACCCGGACGGCGAGGTCGGTGGTCTCGGTGCCGTACTTCAGGACCAGGCCGAGGATCAGGCCGGCCCAGGAGATCGCCTCGGCGGTCGCGACGACGCGGAAGAGGCGGGTGGGGGTGGTGCTCACGTGGGCCGACGCTACCTCTGTGAGCCAGCCCACCCGGGGTCCGGGTCAGGCGCCGAAGCGGCGCTCGCGCAGGGCGTAGGCACGCATGGCGCGCAGGAAGTCGACGCGGCGGAACTCCGGCCACAGCGCCTCGCAGAAGTAGAACTCCGACTTCGCGCTCTGCCAGAGCAGGAAGCCGCCGAGCCGCTGCTCCCCCGACGTGCGGATGACGAGGTCGGGGTCGGGCTGGCCCTTGGTGTAGAGGTGCTCCTCGATGTGCTCGATGTCGATCATCTGCGCGAGCTCCTCGAGCGAGGTGCCCTTGGCGGCGTGCTCGGACAGCAGGGAGCGGACGGCGTCGGCGATCTCGCGGCGCCCGCCGTACGCGACGGCGACGTTGACGATCATCCCGTCGACGTCGGCCGTGGCCTCGGCCGCGGCCTTGAGCCGCTCCGCGGTGGCGTCGGGCAAGAGGTCCAGCGCACCGACCGGGTGCAGCCGCCAGCGGCGCTGGACGGCGAGCGAGTCGACGGCCTCGACGATGATCTCGAGCAGCGGCTCGAGCTCCTCCGGCGGCCGGTTGAGGTTGTCGGTCGACAGCAGCCACAGCGTGACGACCTCGATGCCGACCTCGTCGCACCAGGTCAGCAGCGGCTCGATGTTCGCCGCGCCGGCACGGTGGCCGTGCGCGGTGTCGCGCCCCACGGCCCGCGCCCAGCGGCGGTTGCCGTCGAGCATGACCCCGACGTGCTTGGGCAGGTTGTCCGGCATCCTGCGAAGCACGCGTGCCTCGTAGGCCGGGTAGAGCACCCGTCGAAGGCCACGCTTCCAGTCCGCCACACCGCTGATCGTAGGCCACGGCGGCGGGCACGGTGGTAGACCAGAGCCGCACCCGGGACCTTCCCGCTCCACCACGGGCCTGACACGATGAGCCCCACCGGACGACAGCACGACGAGAGGTACGACGCGATGACCGCAGCCGCCTGGCACCCGGACCCCACGGGACGCCACGAGCTCCGCTACTGGGACGGCACCCAGTGGACCGAACACGTCTCCGACAACGGGGTGCAGTCCACCTCCCCGCTGGACGGCGGCTCCGACGCCGGCGCGTCAGCCGGTGGGTCGGCTGGTGCCGGGAGCACGGACCAGACCCAGGTCGCGCCCCACCAGCAGGACCAGCAGTACGGCCAGCAGGGCCAGCAGGGTCAGCAGGACCAGCAGTGGGGCCAGCAGCCGCAGCAGTGGGGTCAGCAGGGCGGCCAGCAGCAGGTGCCGGCCGACGCCTTCGCGGGCATCTCCGGCGAGCTGATCGACGGCCGGTTCAGCGAGGTCGACGGCCACGGCCCGATGCGGCAGAACCACAAGCTGCTGCGGGTGCGGATCACCGAGCCGTTCATGGCCAAGCAGGGCTCGATGGTCGCCTACCAGGGCAACGTGAACTTCGCCTACCAGGGCGGTGGCGCCGCCAAGTTCCTGAAGAAGGCGTTCACGGGCGAGGGCCTGTCGCTGATGCGGGTCGAGGGCCAGGGCGACGTCTTCCTCGCCGACCTCGCGCACGAGGTGCACATCCTGCACCTCAACAACAGCGGCATCTCGGTCAACGGCAAGAACGTCCTCGCGTTCTCGGCGTCGCTGGACTGGAACATCGAGCGGGTCAAGGGCGGCAGCATCGCCGCAGGCGGCCTGTTCAACACCACGCTGCGCGGCACCGGCTGGGTGGCGATCACGACTGAGGGTGAGCCTGTCGTGCTCAACCCGGCCGAGGCGCCGACCTTCGCCGACGCCCAGGCGCTGGTCGCCTGGTCGGTCCACCTGCAGACCTCGATCCGCTCCACCGTCAGTGCCGGTGCTCTGATCGGTCGCGGCTCGGGCGAGGCCTTCCAGGTCGCCTTCCAGGGCCAGGGCTTCGTCATCGTGCAGCCCTCGGAGGGCCCGCCGATCCAGACCGCGGGCTGAGTCCGCGACAGGTGCGTCGGCAGCGGCCGGGTGAGTGTGGGATCACGCTCGTCCGGCCGCTGTTGCTTTCCGGCTCTGTGGGTACCCTCGTGCCATGAGTCAGGCCTTCCACCACGCGAACGACCGAGTCCGCGCCCGGCTGGACGACCTCGGTGACCAGATCAGCGACAAGGTCGCCGAGATCAAGCCGAAGCTCCGCGGCTGGATCCACCTCGTGTCCACCCCGATCGTCCTCGCCGCCGGCATCGTGCTCATCGTGCTCTCCCCGACGGCGACGACGAAGGTGGGCTCGGCGCTCTACGCCGGGTCGGCACTGCTGCTCTTCGGGATCTCCGCGCTCTACCACCGCGGCACGTGGTCACCGAAGGTGTGGCGGATCCTCAACCGGTTCGACCACTCCAACATCTTCCTGTTCATCGCGGGCTCCTACACGCCGTTCGCGCTGATCCTGCTCGAGGGTCCCTCGCGGGTGATCATGCTGTCGGTGGTGTGGACCGGCGCCCTCGCCGGCATCGGCTTCAAGCTGTTCTGGCCCGGCGCCCCGCGCTGGCTGTCGGCGCCGATCTACATCGCGCTCGGCTGGGCGGCGATCTTCTTCATCCCGGCGTTCTTCAGCGGCGCCGTCGCGCTCGGCCTCGGGGTCGGGATCGCGGTGTTCGTGCTGATCGTGGTCGGTGGGGCGCTCTACACGATGGGCGGGCTGGTCTACGGCTTCCAGTGGCCGGACCCCTCGCCGCGCGTGTTCGGCTTCCACGAGATCTTCCACGGCTTCACGATCGCGGCGTTCGCCGCCCACTACGTCGGGGTGTCGCTGGCGACCTACTCGCTGCGCTGACGGCGCTCGAGGAGCACCAGCACCTCCGCGTGGGGGGTCTGCGGGAACATGTCCAGCAGCCGCCCCCGCACCGGCGAGTACGACGCCATCGTGGCCAGGTCGCGGGCCAGGGTCTCGGGGTTGCAGCTCGAGTAGAGCACGTGCGGCACGCCCGACTCCTCGAGCCGCTGCGCCAGCTCCGGCCCGAGCCCGCGACGGGGCGGGTTGACCACCACGAGGTCGGCCTCCGCCAGCAGCGGTGCGTGCTCCGGGGCGGTGGCGTCGCCGACCTCGAACCGGATCTCCCCGGGCAGGGCGGCCTCGTCGCGGGAGCGCTCGGCGCTGGCGATCGCGTCGGCGCTGATCTCGATGCCGGTGACCTGCCGGCCGGGCGCGGCGAGGTGGAGCGCGAACCCGCCGACGCCGCAGTAGAGGTCGAGCACCCGCCGCGGCGCGAGGTCGGCGGTCCACGCCACCGCCTCGCGGTAGAGGGCTGCCGCGACGTCGGTGTTGGTCTGGAAGAAGCTGCGCGGGCGCAGGTGCAGGGTGATCGC
>NZ_VLJQ01000058.1:10639-17257 GCF_007829375.1 Nocardioides sp. J9
CCCGCGCCTCGTCCGCGGTCGAGCGGAGCACCAGGCGCACCATCAGCTCACCGTCGGGTGACTCGGTGACCAGCACGTGCTTGAGCTCGCCGCGCTGGGTGACCGGCAGCGTCGAGGCGACGTCGTAGGGGGTCAGGGCGGCGCGCACCACGAAGTCGGCGAGCACCGGCAGCGCAGCGACGATCCCCGGCGTGTGCAGCGGGCAGTCCCGCAGGTCCACCCCGCCGCCCCGCGGGTCGAGGATCCCCAGGCTCGGCGCACCGGCCGTGCCCGCCACGACCATCTTGGCCTTGTTGCGGAACCCCTCCGGCGGGCTGGTCACCGGCGGCTCCCAGACCATCCCCGCTGCGTCGACCAGAGCCCGGGTCGCCGCGAGCTTCGCGGCCAGCTGGTCGTCGTACCGGCGTCCGAGCCAGGCGCACGAGCGGCACTCCCCCGCCGCGAAGTGGGCGCAGTCGAGCACGGCGGGACCCATGGCTCCATCGTAGGCCGGGGCCGACGAGCTACTTCATGCGGCCGTAGAGCGCGCGCACCACCTTGGTGAGCTGCTGCTCCTCCTTGACCGTTCGGCGGAAGGTCGTGAGCGCGATGGCCGGCTTGAACCGCTGCCGCGCGATCGCGTGGGGGTAGGTGAACTCGCGCAGGCCGTCGGGGCCGTGGATGCGGCCGAAGCCGGAGTCGCCGACGCCGCCGAAGGGCAGGGTCGGGATGCCGGCGAAGGAGATGACGCCGTTGATGGCGGTCATGCCCGCGCGCAGGCGCTCGGCGATCGCCATGCCCTGCTCCTTCGAGAACACCGTGGAGCCGAGGGCGTAGCGGGTGCCGTTGGCCCGCTCGACGGCCTCGTCCATCGACCGCACCTTGGTGACGGTGACGGTGGGCCCGAAGGTCTCCTCCTGGACGGCCGAGGAGTCCTCGGGCACGTCGACGAGGATCGTCGGCTGCACGTAGCGGGCGCCCTCGGGGACCGGGCCGCCGATGAGCGCGCGGCCGCCGCGGGCCAGGGCGTCGTCGATGTGGCGGCGGATGATGTCGACCTGGGACGGCATGGTGATCGGGCCCACCTGGCCGCCGGGCTCGGCCTTGACGTCCTGCGCCTCGGCCAGCAGCTTGTCGAGGAACTCGTCGTAGACCCGCTCGTGGACGTAGACGCGCTCGACACCGGCACAGGTCTGGCCGGCGTTGGAGGCGGCGCCCCACAGGGTGGCCTCCGCGGCGTCGTCGAGGTCGGCGTCGTCCGCGACGAGCAGGGCGTCCTTGCCGCCGGCCTCGATCACGACGGGGGTGAGGGTCTCGGCGCAGGCGGCCATGACCTTCTTGCCGGTGGCGGTCGAGCCGGTGAAGGCGACCTTGTCGACGCCGGCGGCGGTGAGGGCGGCACCGGTCTCGCCGAAGCCGGTGACGACCTGGAAGACGGGACGGCCGACGGCCTCACGGAAGGTGTCGGCGAGCCACTCGCCGACGCCGGGGGTGTACTCCGACGGCTTGAACACGACCGTGTTGCCGGCCGCGAGGGCGTAGGCGATCGAGCCCATCGGGGTGAAGACGGGGTAGTTCCAGGGGCCGATGACGCCGACGACGCCGAGCGGGCGGTACTCCACGCTCGCGGCCTGGTTGACCATGAGCAGGCCCGGCGAGACGCTGCGGCGCTTGAGCACCTTCGCGGCGTGGCTCGCGGCCCAGGCGAGGTGGTCGACGGCGAGCGCGGCCTCCATGAGGGCGTCACCCTTCGGCTTGCCCGTCTCGCGCGACATCACCGCGGCGAGCTCCTCGATCCGGCGGGCGATCACCTTGCGCCACGCGCCGAGGGCCTTCTTGCGACCGTCGAAGCCCAGCGCACGCCAGCGCTCGGCCTCCTTGCGGGCGGTCGCGACGACGGCGGCCACGTGCTCGGCGTCGTGGATCGGGTGGGTGCCCACGACCTCGCCGGTGGCGGGGTCGAGCGAGTCGAAGGTCTTCGCGGCGGCCGGTGCGGCGTCGGTGCTGGTCACGGTCGCAACATACCGGCAGTACGTCCGTCAGCGCAGCGGTCCGACAGCCAAGACGAGCACGAGCACCGACGCGCCCGCCAGGACACCGGCGAGGGTGAGCGCCACGACAGGCTGGCGCCGCGCCAGCGACTCGGTCGCGAGGTAGCCGAGCGAGATGAGCGCGAGCACCACCGTCACGTGCAGCAGGACGGCGAGCGCCACCCCGGTGACGGCGCCGGCGACCCGGAACCGTCCCCACGTCAGCCCCAGCAGCAGGGGTACGACGACCGCGCCGGCCAGACCGCCGACGAGCTCCTCGACGAAGCCCCGCTCCCCCATCCACGGCAGCACGTCGACGACGTCGAACAGGTCGAGGGTCGCCAGCACGCCGAGGGTGGCGATGAGCAGGAGGCTGCCCGCCGCGGCGACGAGGTAGCGCAGGTGCTGCCCGCGCGACCACGCGGTCGAGCCGGCGCGGATGGTGCCGAGGGTGACCGCCGACCACACCAGCCAGCTGCGCACCGGGCCGGTGTCGGTGTCGCGCATCGCGTCGCGGAAGACCCGGTCGGCGGCGACCCGGTCGAGCACGTGCCCGTCGACCGACACGTAGTCGGCGGGCTCGTCGGCGCGGTGGACCAGGCCGTCGTGCAGCAGCGCCGGCGGCAGGTGGCGACCGGTGCGCGGCACGAGCCAGGTGAACAGCGCGGGCACGGAGGCGAGGTCGCTCTCGAAGGAGCCGGGGTCGGCGGGGACCAGCAGGACGCCGTACTCCCGGTCGCGGTAGGCGATGCGGCGCTGCATGCGGAAGCGCTCGGTGCGGCGCCGGACGTCGCCGACCTCGACCCGCTCGAGCACGACCCGCGGCGGGCAGGCGGGGTCCGGCGGGTCGGTCACGGTCCCGCCGTCGAAGAAGCGACCGGTGTCGGCGGCGGTCTCGACCGGGTTCATCCGCACTGCCCCTTCCCGAGCCGGACGAGGCCGTTGCGGTCGCCGGTGCCGAAGTCGAGGAGACCGACTTCGTCGGCGTACATCAGCTCGCCCGGGGAGTCGACGTGGTCGAGCCCGACGAGGTGGCCGAGCTCGTGCAGCAGGATGGCACGACCGCGGGCCCGGCCGTCGGGGTCGCCGCCGAGCCGGTCGTAGACGTCGCTGTCGAGGGTGACCTGGCCGGTGACGTAGCGCAGCCGTCCGCCGCGGGTGTCGGACTGCGCGACCGCTCCCCCGACGCCGGCGACGTTGCCGCTGAGCTCCTCGACCTCGTCCTCGGTCGCCCAGGCGACGAGCACCGGCTCGCGGCTGCCGCGCGGGACGAGGTCGGCCTTCCACGACGGCCGGCGGTCGGTCTCGCCGAGGTAGTCGAACTGCAGGCCGGTCAGCCCGGACACGACGTCGACCGCCTCCTGCACGAACGCGACCGCCTCGTCGGGGTCGCCGGGTGCGCCGTCGGGGTTGACCTCGTAGCGGACCTCGCGGCACGGGTCCCACGCCACCGGCTCGTCGGGGTCGCCGGGCTGGTGGCGCAGGAAGGCGTGGACGCCGCCCGGGACGACGTCGGCCGGGGTGCCGAGCGGGTCGTTGCCGATGCCGAGCACGCGGCGCACCGCGGCGAGCTCGTTGCCAGGGCCGATGACCACGACGACGGCGAGGAGGAGCAGGCTCCCCAGCAGGGTGAGCCCGGAGCGCCAGCGCTCACGCACGGACGTCGTCCGGGTCGGTGACCGGCCGCTCGCACACGTGGCCGCGGCAGACGTACGCCGCCGGGCGTCCGTCGACGGGGGTGCGGCCGGCCAGCAGCGGGATGCCGTCGACCGGGCCGTCCGCGACGACCACCACGGCACCCGGGATGCTCAGCGCCCGCTCCTCGAGGGCGTCACGCTCGGTTCCCGCGGGGCCGACGACCGCGACCTCGAGCGGGCCGTCGAGCATCGTGGTCGCCGCAGCCAGCGACCAGCCGGCGAAGCGGGGCGCCTTCGCGGCGAGCGTCCCGACGGTCGGCAGGGCCTGCTCGGCCGCGTCGCGGTAGCGGCCCTCGCCGGTCAGCGCGTGCGCCTCGACGAGTGCGTGCAGGAGGCTGCTGAACCCGCTCGGGCTGGCGTTGTCGCCCGGGTCGCGGGGCCGGACGACCAGCGCCTCGGCGTCGGCACGGGTGTCGAAGAACCCGCCGTCCGGTGCGGCGAAGCCGTCGAGCGCGATGTCGACGAGGTCCGTGGCGAGGTCGAGCCAGCGCGGGTCGGCGGTGGCCCGGGCGAGGGCGAGGAAGCCGGACGCGACGCAGCCGTGGTCCTCGAGGACGCCGGCGTGCGGCCCGGCGACGCCGTCGCGGGAGACCCGCAGCAGCCGCCCGTCGCGCAGGTGCACCGAGGCGAGCAGCTCCGCCGCCCCGACCGCCGCGTCGAGCAGGTCGGGCCGTCGCAGGCGGCGGGCGGCGTCGACGAGCCCGCTGATCGCGAGCCCGTTCCACGCCGCGACCACCTTGTCGTCGCGCGCCGGGCGCGGGCGCTGCTCCCGCGCGGCGAGCAGCCTGCGTCGTACGTCGGCGAGGCGGGCCTGGTCGTCAGGGTCCGTGGGGAAGTGCCGCAGCTGCAGGGTCGAGGTGCCGTGCTCGAAGGTGCCCTCCGCGGTGACGCCGAACGTCTCCGCAGCCCACGCGCCGTCGTCGGGGCCGAGCTCGGCCACCAGCTGGGTCGGGGTCCAGACGTAGAAGAGCCCCTCCTCCGCGTGCCCGCCCGGCTCACCGACGCTGTCGGCGTCGAGCGCGGAGGCGAACCCGCCCTCGGGCGTGCGCAGCTCGCGCAGCAGGAAGTCGGCCGTCTCCCCCGCGACCCGGTCGCCCTGCGCGGTGCCGAGGCGCGCGTAGAGGCCGAGCAGCTGGGCGTTGTCGTAGAGCATCTTCTCGAAGTGCGGCACCACCCAGCCGCGGTCGACGGAGTAGCGGGCGAACCCGCCACCCAGCTGGTCGTACATCCCGCCGCCGGCCATCGCCGCGGTGGTGCGGGCGAGCATGTGGCGCGCCTTCGCGGCCAGGTCCTCGGGTCCGTCGTACCTGCGCAGGAGCTCGAGCACCATCGTCGGCGGGAACTTCGGCGCCGTCCCGAAGCCGCCGGCCATCGGGTCGAACTCGGCCGCCAGGGTGCCGACCGCCGCGTCGACCACCTCCCGGGTCAGCGGCGCCGCCGGCAGGGCCGCCTCGCGGCGCAGGTGCTCGGCGACGTTCGCCACCGTCGCCCGCACGTCGTCCCCGCGCTCGGTCCACGCGGCGCTGAGCGCCTGCAGGACCTGGGTGAACGACGGCGACCCGTGCCGCGGCTGGTCCGGGAAGTAGGTGCCGGCGAAGAACGGCACCCCGTCGTGGTCGAGCACCACCGTCATCGGCCACCCGCCGTTCCCGGTCATCGCGGTCGTCGCCTGCATGTAGACCGCGTCGACGTCGGGGCGCTCCTCGCGGTCGACCTTGATGCTGACGAAGTGCGCGTTGAGGAAGTCCGCCGTCGCCTGGTCCTCGAACGACTCGTGGGCCATCACGTGGCACCAGTGGCAGGCGGCGTACCCGACCGACAGCAGGACCGGCACCTCGCGCCGCCGCGCCTCGGCGAACGCGTCCGGGCCCCACTCCCACCAGTCGACGGGGTTGTCCTTGTGCTGGAGCAGGTAGGGGCTCGTCGCGGACGCGAGGCGGTTCGCCATGCCTCCAGCCTGCCACCCGACCGCAGTGGGTGGCCGTGCCTACGCTGTCGGGGTGGGAGGGCCGGAGCGGACGCCGGACGGGCGCTACCTCGTCATCGACGGCCGCCGCTGGCGCGCCACCGACCCGGCCATCCCCGAGGAGCGGCGCGCAGAGCTGACCCTGATCCTCATGGCCTGGCGGCGGGAGGTACGACGCACGAAGGGCACCGACGAGGAACGGACCTCCCGCGACGGGGTGCAGGCCGCGAAGGTGGCGCTCGGCGAGCGGGGCACGCCGTGGTGGGATCAGGACGACGCGGAGCGCGAGGCGCGGTGGAGCGCCGAGGTTCCGGAACCGCGGGGAGACCTCAGGTGAACGAGGCGAGCAGCTTCTCGCACGCCTCGGCGCACCGCCGGCACGCGCCGGCACAGACCTCGCAGTGCTTGTGCATGTCCGCGTGCGCGCTGCACTCGTCGGCGCACGCACGGCACGCCTCCAGGCAGGCCTCGAGCACGAGCCGCGTCAGCGGGGCGACGTACCCGGTGTGCCGGGTCAGCACCCGTGCCGTGGTCGTGCACACGTCGACGCAGTCGAGGTTCGCCCGTACGCACTTGCGCAACGGGTCCACGTCGCGCTCGCTCAGGCACGCCTCCGCGCACGACGAGCACGCCTGCGCGCACTCGACGCACGCCGCGAGGCAGTCCTCGAGCAGTTGCTTGTCGTAGCGGATCTCGGTCGGGTGCGTCTCGATCATCGCCGTGATGGTCTGGGTCATCAGGGGCCTCCGTCCTCGATCCCGCGGTGCCCTCCCCCGCCCGGGCCATACGACCCGGTCCGACCGTGGCCGCGTGGACGGAGCGCGGCTGGTCCCGGCGGGGCTGCGGCGCGTAGCCGGTACAGGTCCGAAGGGCAGCGACGAGAGGGCTGGGTGGGTGGTCGGGTCCGGCGGTCGGCCTGCGGTCCCGTAGGCAGCGCAACTCCCGG
>NZ_VLJQ01000058.1:17370-62134 GCF_007829375.1 Nocardioides sp. J9
TGGTGCCTCGAGACCGCCGTCGACTACGCGAAGGTGCGCGAGCAGTTCGGGCAGAAGATCGGCGCCTTTCAGGCGATCAAGCACCTGTGTGCCGAGATGCTGGAGACCGCCGAGTCCGTCACCGCTGCCGCGTGGGACGCAGCCGCCGCTGCGGTGCCCGTCGACGCCACTGTCGAGGGTTCTGGCTCGCTGGAGCAGTGGGCCTTCGCCGTCGACGTCGCGCAGGCCACCTGCTTCGACGGCGCCGTCGAGGTCGCCAAGGGCTGCATCCAGGTCCTCGGCGGCATCGGCTTCACCTGGGAGCACGACGCGCACCTCTACCTGCGCCGCGCGATCAGCCTCCGCGCGCTCGTCGGGTCCGCCGACGCCGCCGCCGAGCGGCTCACCGCCGCAGCGGTCGCCGGGGTCCGCCGTCGCGTCGCCGTCGACCTCGGGGGCCGCGACGAGGCCGTCCGCCCCGAGGTGCGGGAGACGGTGGAGCGGATCGCTGCGCTCGAGCCCGACGCCCGCCGTGCCGCACTGGTGGACGAGGGCTACCTGACGCCGCACTGGCCCGCGCCCTACGGCCTCGGCGCCGACCCCACCCTGCAGATCGTCATCGACCAGGAGCTCGACCGGGCCGGCGTCGTACGGCCCGACCTGGTGATCGCCGGCTGGGCCGTCCCCACGATCCTGTCCCACGGGACCGACGCCCAGCGCGAGCGCTTCGTGCTGCCGTCGCTGCTCGGCGAGCTCGTGTGGTGCCAGCTGTTCTCCGAGCCGGGCTCCGGCTCCGACCTCGCCTCGCTGCGCACCCGCGCGGTCCGGGTCGACGGCGGGTGGAGGCTGACCGGGCAGAAGGTGTGGACGTCGGTCGCCGAGCGCGCCGACTGGGCGATCTGCCTGGCCCGCACCGACCCCGACGCCCCGCAGCACAAGGGCATCACCTACTTCCTCGTCGACATGCGCTCGCCCGGCATCGAGGTCCGCCCGCTGCGCGAGATCACCGGCGAGGCGCTGTTCAACGAGGTCTTCCTCGACGACGTCTTCGTCCCCGACGACTGCGTTGTCGCCGAGCCCGGCGACGGGTGGCGCCTGGCCCGCACCACGCTCGCCAACGAGCGGGTCGCCATGGCCAGCGCGCGCCTCACCAAGAGCGTCGAGCGGGCCGTCGAGATCGCGGCGACGCGCGACCTCGGTCCGGTCGAGCGGGTCCAGGTCGGCCGCCAGGTCGCCCTGGCCACCGTCTGCGCCCTCCTCGGCGTGCGCACCACGCTGCGCGCCCTCGGCGGCCACGGCCCCGGCGCCGAGTCCAGCGTCGCCAAGCTCCTCGGCGTCCGCAGCCGCCAGGACTCTTCCGAGCTCGTGGTGCGCCTCCAGGGCGACGCCCTCGCCCTGCTCGGCACCATCACCCGCGACGCCGACGACCCCCTCGCCGCCGACCTGTGGGAGCAGCTCAACACCCGCTGCCTCTCCATCGCCGGCGGCACCACGCAGATCCTGCGCAATGTCGCGGGGGAGCGGATCCTGGGCCTGCCGCGCTGAGCAGACCGGGCCGGTCAGGCGGATTGTGACCTGCACAAGTCCGGTGCACCGGTGCCGGGCTCCGCGCGGGCTTCCGTTGCGTAGCCGGCACAGCTCCGAAAGGCAGCGACGAGGATGCTGGGTAGGTGGTCGGGTCCGGCGGTCGGCTTGCGGTTGCGTAGGGAGCGCCGGCCTGCAAGACGGACTGTGACCTGCACAGTCCGGTGCGCCGGTGCCGGAGGTTTCGAGGCTCGGCCGCGGGCGGCCTCGCACCTCAACCACCGGCAGCTGGCACCGGGCGCCGGACTGCCCGCGCGCTTCCGTTGCGTAGCCGGTACAGCTCCGAAAGGCAGCGACGAGGAGGCTGCGCAGGTGGTCGGGTCCGCCGGTCGGGTTGCGGTTGCGTAGGTGCCGGATCTGCGCGGGTTGCGGTTGCGTGACCGGCACAGCTCCGAGAGGCAGCGACGAGGGAGTACCGCGGGTGGCTGGGTTCGACAGTCGGCTTGCGGTCCCGTAGGCGACGCCAGCTCCCGGTGGTTGAGGTGCGACGAGCGCTAGCGAGGAGCCTCGAAACCACCGGGCCTTGAAGCCGGATTGTGGATACAGAATCGGGAGAATCGCCAGTCCGCAGGCGGGTTTCCGGCGAATCAAAGTGTCGGTGGTCTCTGGAAGAATCCAGTCATGGAGCTCGGGAACCACGCATCGATCGGCCAGTACGACGGCCGGTCCGTGCCCGAGCTCCTTGGCGAGATCAAGTCTCGCGTCGACGCCCGCAAGAGCCTCTGGGTCGATGAGTGGATCGCCATCGTCGCGTGGGCCGACCAGAACGTCGTCGAGACCGAGGAAGGCGCGGCGACGTTGCTGGACGGGGTTGTCGACACCGGCGTCCCGATCTCCGGCCCGGGCGCGCCCCTGATTAGTGAGTTCGCGTTGATGGAGCTSATCGCTGTSCTCGGCCGCTCACCSAYYGGTGGACGTGCCTACGTCGGSCAGGTCATCGAGTGCGCCTGGCGCCTCCCCCGCCTCTACCAGGCGGTCGTCGCCGGACGTGTGGACACGTGGAAGGCCCAGCGSATCGCCGACCTCACCCACCCGCTGTGCCCTGAGGCGGYCGAGTTCGTGGACCGSCAGCTCGACGCAGCCGTCGACGAGGTGGGCTGGAARCAGCTCGAGAGGTTGGTGGCCGAGGCTGTCCTGAGGTTCGACCCGGAACAAGCGGAGGCCGAGCGCGAACGGATCAGCGACCACCGGCACTTCGACATCGACGAGCCCAGCGACACCGGCCACGTCATCGTCCACGGCCTCATGGACGCCGCCGACGGCCACGACCTCGACCAAGCCGTCACCCGCCGGGCGATCATGCTCGGCAAGTGCGGCGATGATTCATCGATGGACGTCCGCCGCTCCAAGGCTGCGGCCGAGCTCGCCCGGCAGGACCTCTCGCTCGACCTGCTGTTCGCCGACCCCGACACCGGCGAGGTCATCGCCACTGCACCCGGCCGACGGGTGACGCTCAACATCCACGTCACCGACACCACCCTCACCGGCGACAACCCCGTCACCCGCTGCGACGAGCTGGGCACCCCGGTCTCCTCAGCGCAGGTGAAGGAGTGGCTCCAGGCACCGCGCACCACCGTCGTCGTCCGCCCGGTCATCGACCTGGCCGACTGCATCCCCGTGGACTCNGGCGCGGCGACGTTGCTGGACGGTGTTGTCGACACCGGCGTCCCGATCGCTGGTCCGGGCGCGCCCCTGATTAGTGAGTTCGCGTTGATGGAGCTCATCGCTGTGCTCGGCCGCTCACCCACTGGTGGACGTGCCTACGTCGGCCAGGTCATCGAGTGCGCCTGGCGCCTCCCCCGCCTCTACCAGGCGGTCGTCGCCGGACGTGTGGACACGTGGAAGGCCCAGCGCATCGCCGACCTCACCCACCCGCTGTGCCCTGAGGCGGCCGAGTTCGTGGACCGCCAGCTCGACGCAGCCGTCGACGAGGTGGGCTGGAAACAGCTCGAGAGGTTGGTGGCCGAGGCTGTCCTGAGGTTCGACCCGGAACAAGCGGAGGCCGAGCGCGAACGGATCAGCGACCACCGGCACTTCGACATCGACGAGCCCAGCGACACCGGCCACGTCATCGTCCACGGCCTCATGGACGCCGCCGACGGCCACGACCTCGACCAAGCCGTCACCCGCCGGGCGATCATGCTCGGCAAGTGCGGCGATGATTCANCCGGGCGCGCCCCTGATTAGTGAGTTCGCGTTGATGGAGCTCATCGCTGTGCTCGGCCGCTCACCCACTGGTGGACGTGCCTACGTCGGCCAGGTCATCGAGTGCGCCTGGCGCCTCCCCCGCCTCTACCAGGCGGTCGTCGCCGGACGTGTGGACACGTGGAAGGCCCAGCGCATCGCCGACCTCACCCACCCGCTGTGCCCTGAGGCGGCCGAGTTCGTGGACCGCCAGCTCGACGCAGCCGTCGACGAGGTGGGCTGGAAACAGCTCGAGAGGTTGGTGGCCGAGGCTGTCCTGAGGTTCGACCCGGAACAAGCGGAGGCCGAGCGCGAACGGATCAGCGACCACCGGCACTTCGACATCGACGAGCCCAGCGACACCGGCCATGTCGTGATCCACGGCCTGATGGACGCCGCCGACGGCCACGACCTCGACCAGGCGATCACCCGGCGGGCGATCATGCTCGGCAAGTGCGGCGATGATTCATCGATGGACGTGCGCCGCTCCAAGGCTGCGGCTGAGCTCGCCCGGCAGGACCTGTCCCTCGACCTGCTGTTCGCCGACCCCGACACCGGCGAGGTCATCGCCACTGCACCCGGCCGACGGGTCACGCTCAACGTCCACGTCACCGACACCACGCTGACCGGCGACAACCCGGTCGCCCGCTGCGAGGAGACCGGCCCGGTCCTGGCAAGCCAGGTGAAGGAGTGGCTGCAGGCGCCCAGGACGACTGTGGTCGTGCGCCCGGTCGTCGACCTGGCCGACTGCATCCCCGTGGACTCGTACGAGATCCCCGACCGACACCGGCAGCGGGTCCAGCTGCGCGACCACACCTGCAGGTTCCCCGGCTGCACCACTAAGGCGACCCGCTGCGACCTCGACCACACCATCGAGCACAACAAGGGCGGACCCACCTGCCCCTGCAACCTCGTCCCGCTCTGTCGACGCCACCACCGCGCCAAGACCTTCAGCCTCTGGCGCTACGTGACCGTCGAGCCGGGTCTCTACCTGTGGCTGTCGCCGACCGGCCGTCACTTCCTGGTGGGACCGAAGGGGACGCGGGTCCTCGACGCCCCGCGCCGCCTCGACCCCGACGACTACTAGCTCCCACGCTTCGCGCCCCGCCCACGAGCACCACCGGGCGGGGGGGGCATGCCCGGGTGGTGACGGCGCCGAGCGAGGCCTACCCAATCCTGGGTACGTCTGCCGGCGATGCTCTCCTCGCCAGGCGTCGGACGGTGGAGTGGTACCTGACCGGACGGAGAGTCGCATGCGTGCAACGCGTTGGGTGGTGGGCCTGCTCGCGATCGCGGGCGTCGTCGCCCAGCTCTGGGTCCAGGTCGACTGGATCGGCGGACTCAGCGAGCACTGCGACTACCCCGAGGACTGCGAGACGCGCTGGTTGCCGGACGCCTTCGCGGCCGCGCAGCTCGTCTGGCTGGCGACCGCCGCTTGCGGCATCGCGACCCTGCTCCTCGCGCTCCGCCTCGGCGAGGTCCGAGCGTCGCTGGGGGCTGGAGCGGCCGCGACCTTCCTCGCGCTGGTCGCCTACTTCTTCACGGATGCATGGCAGTGGCGGGGTGATGTGGACAGCCTCGTCCCTGTGCACGGCCCTCGCTGGGACAACGGCTACCGGCTCGCGCTGCTGCTGTGGACGCTGAGCCTGGCGCTGCACGCCTTCGCCCTCGGGCAGGCAGCAGGCCGGGACCACCGTGCCGGTCGCCGTGAGGCCCCAGCGGCGGTCGGTTCGCATCGCGCCCGCTGACGCACCCGCCGCGCGCCGCCGTCAGCGCCGAGCCCCTCAGGCCGTCTCCGGGGACCCCGCGTCCTCGACCGCCACCGCCGGCTCTGGCCGGTGCTCCTTGCGCCACTGGTTCCAGTGCCAGGACAGGAAGCGGTCGGTGGCGCGGACCAGGTGCTGGGAGCGGATGGACGGGAAGATGTCGAAGGCGTGCTGGGCGCCGGGGAGCTCGGCGTACACGACGGTCCGCTTCGAGGTGGCACGCAGCGCGGCGACGAAGGAGCGGGCCTGGCCGGGGTCGACGAGGGTGTCCTTGGAGCCGTGGATGACGAAGAAGTCCGGGTCGTCGGGGGTGACGCGCAGCAGGGGAGAGGCCTGTTCGTAGACCTCGGGGTGCTCGCTGAACTTCTCCTTGACCACCCAGCCCTGGAGGAAGCGGTCGCGCATGAGGCGTGCTGTCTTGAGGCCGCTCGCGCCGGCCCAGTCGTAGACGCCGTAGTAGGGGACCGCGGCCTGCAGCGAGGTGTCGGCGTCCTCGAAGCCGGGCTGGAACTCGGGCTCGTTGGGGGTGGTGGCGGCCAGGGCGGTGAGGTGGCCGCCGGCGGAGCCGCCGGTGATCGCGATGTAGTCGGGGTCGCCGCCGTACTCGGCGATGTTCTCCCGGACCCACGCGATCGCGGCCTTCACGTCGACGATCTGCGCGGGCCACCGGCTGCGCGGCGCGAGGCGGTAGTTGATCGCGACGCACACCCAGCCCTTGGCGGCCATGTGCTGCATGAGGGGCAGGCCCTGCTGGTCCTTGTTGCCGATGGTCCAGCCGCCGCCGTGCACCTGCAGCAGGACGGGTGCGCCGCTGGCGGGGGTGACCTCGGAGGTGTAGATGTCGAGCAGCCCGCGGGGGCCGTACGGCGCGTAGGAGATGTTGCGGTGCACCTCGATGCCGGCCTTGCGGGCGGCGCGGCGGAAGGCGAACGGGTTCGCGATCCGGCCCCACGGGGTGGCGAGCTCGGCGGGGGTCGGCTTCGCGTCGAGCTGCTCGACGTAGTCGACGCCGAGGCCCTCGACGAGGGCGTCCTCGGCGACGGTGACCGCCTGGCGGCTCTGGTGGACCAGGTAGGCCAGTCCCGCGGCCGACGCGCCGGCCAGGGCGAGGCCGCGCCAGTCTCGGCGCGAGCCGGTCAGGTGGGCGGCGGCGTCGGCGGCGGTGAGGCCCAGCACGTGCGGGGCGAGCTCACCGGTGAGCCAGCCGGCGAAGAAGGCCGGGATCCCGGCGCGGAAGCCGGGCAGGGGACGGATGGCGTTGGCGGTCAGCGCGGCCGTGATGGCCTGTCGCCGTACGAATCCCATGACCCGAGCGTATCCGGCTCGTTGTGGGAAACTGGTACCCGTTCTACTTCATGGGGGAATTCGCTGGATGGACCGGTTGTCGGGGCTCGACGCGAGCTTCCTGTACCTCGAGACACCCGCGCAGCTGATGCACGTGTGCGCGGTGATGGTGCTCGACCCGGCGACGATGACGACGCCGTACTCGTTCGCAGCCCTGCAGGAGCAGGTCGACCGCCGGGTGCGCGACGTGCCCGGCTTCACCCGCAAGATCCGCGGCGTCCCGCTCGGCCTCGACCACCCGGTGTGGGTGCGTGACCAGGGCTTCGACATCGAGCGGCACGTCCACCGCCTCGCGCTGCCAGCGCCGGGCGGGTACGCCGAGCTGATGGACCTGTGCGCGCACCTGGCCTCGCTCCCGCTGGACCGGTCCCGGCCGCTGTGGGAGATGTGGGTCGTCGAGGGCTACCGCCCCGACCCCGACGCGGGGGAGAAGGTCGTCGTGTTCGCGAAGATGCACCACGCGACCGTCGACGGCGTCTCCGGCGCCAACCTGCTCTCGCACCTGTGCTCCATCGAGCCCGACGCCGAGCCGCTCGGCCCCGGCGAGGTGCGGCACCCGCGCGACCCCGGTCGCGGAGAGCTGCTCGGCCGCGCCGTCGTCGGCACGGCGGCGCGCCCGGTCACCCTCGCGCGGGTGCTCAAGCCGTCGGTGGAGCTGGTCGCCAAGAGCGTCGGCCGCGCCCGCCGGGGCACGGCGATGGCGGCGCCCTTCTCCGCGCCGCGCACCTCGTTCAACGGCACGATCACCTCGCACCGCTCGATCGCGATGACCGACCTGGACCTCGACGAGATCCGGCGGGTCAAGAAGGCGACCGGCACGACCGTCAACGACGTGGTGCTCGCGGTCGCCGGCGGGGCGCTGCGGCACTACCTCGCCGAGCGCGACGAGCTGCCGTCGGCCTCGCTGCTCGCGACCGTCCCGGTCAGCGTGCGCGACAGCTCGCGGCGCGAGGGCGGCGCCAACAAGGTGTCCGCGCTGTTCACCAAGCTCGGTACCGACGTCGACGACCCGGTGGAGCGGCTCCAGATGATGGCGCAGCGCAACAAGCACGCCAAGGAGCACCACAACGCGATCAGCGCCGACGCGCTCCAGGACTGGGCGGAGTTCGCGGCACCGCGCACCTTCGGTCTGGCCGTGCGCACCTACGCCAACCTGCGCCTCGCCGAGCGGCACCCGGTCGTGCACAACCTGGTCATCTCGAACGTCCCCGGCCCGCCCATCCCGCTCTACTTCATGGGCGCCCGGATCGACGCGCTCTGCCCGCTCGGCCCGGTCTTCCACGGCGCCGGCCTGAACATCACCGTGATGTCCAACGCCGGCCACATGCACGTCGGGGCGATCGCCTGCCGTGAGTCGGTCCCGGACGCCGACGCCCTGGTCCGGCACTTCCCGGCCGAGCTCGGCCGGCTCACCGCCAGGGTCGGCGCCGGCTGATCCGTCCCCGGGGCCCCGGGACAGTGGTCGATGTGGCAGGTCAGGCTACGCTTCCCTCGCCTTTCCCTACTCCACGAGGACCCCCATGATTCTCCGGACCTTCGGCTGGTCTTTCCTCTTCACCGCCCTCGGCGTGCTCGGCGCACTGTGGTACGGCGGCATCGAGGGCATCGCCCTCGCCCTCATCCTGATCATCCTCGAGATCTCGTTGTCGTTCGACAACGCCGTGGTCAACGCCAAGGTCCTCGAGCGGATGTCCGACTTCTGGCAGAAGATCTTCCTCACCGTCGGCATCGTCATCGCCGTCTTCGGCATGCGCCTGGTTTTCCCCTTCGTGGTCGTCGCGATGGCCGCGGGGCTGTCTCCGGTCGAGGTGATCGAACTGGCGCTCGAGAAGGGTGACCCGGAGACGCCGGGCACCTACGGCTACTACCTCGCCGACGCGCACCACACGATCGCCGCGTTCGGCGGCATGTTCCTCCTGATGATCTTCCTCAACTTCCTGTTCGAGGAGAAGGACGTCACCTGGCTGTCCTGGATCGAGAAGCCGCTGGAGAAGGCCGGCAAGGTCGAGGCGCTGTCCATCATCGTCGCCGTCGGCATCCTCTTCGTCGCCGCCCGCACCATCGGCGACGAGCACGAGGCCAGCGTGCTGACCGCCGGCCTCGCCGGCCTGCTGACCTACCTCGTCGTCAACGGTCTCGCCGAGGCCTTCGGCCCCGACGAGGAGGAGCTCGAGCACCTCGGCGAGGACGCCAGCGGCAACGTGATGAAGGTCGTCGGCAAGGCTGCGTTCTTCCTCTTCCTCTACCTCGAGGTGCTCGACGCCAGCTTCAGCTTCGACGGCGTCATCGGTGCCTTCGCGGTCACGACCGACCCGATCATCATCGCCATCGGCCTCGGTGTCGGCGCGTTCTACGTCCGCTCGGTCACCATCTACCTGGTCCACCAGGGGACGCTGTCGGACTACCGCTACCTCGACCACGGCGCGCACTGGGCGATCGGCGCCCTCGCGGCGCTGCTGATCATCTCCATCGGCTACCACGTGCCCGAGGTGATCACCGGCCTGATCGGCGTCGCCTTCATCGGCGCCGCGTTCTTCATGAGCATCCGAGCCAACAAGCGCGAGGCCGCCGCCGAGGCGCAGGACGAGCCGGAGGCCGTGTCCTCCTGAGGCACGCCCCCCGCTGACCTCGTACGACGGCCGCTGCCCGCCCGGGTGGCGGCCGTCGTCGTGTCCGCGGGTCCTGCGTGCGCAAAGAACTAGAACACGTTACAGTTTGCTCCGTGGATGCTGAGGCGATCAACGCAGTTCGCGCCGTCGTCGGCGAGGTGCTCGAGCGCGAGTCGGACGCCCGGGAGTGGTCGGCCTGGGCCGCCGCCGGGCTGACCGCGCTCCCGGTGCCCGAGGAGCACGGCGGCGAGGGGCTCGGCCTGGCCGAGGTCGCGGTGCTGCTGCGCGAGGCCGGACGCCGCGGCGTGCAGGTGCCGGCGTGGGAGACGCTGTGCTGCGGCGCACTCACCCTCGCGTCGTACGGCACGGACGCGCAGCGCAAGGAGCTGCTGCCCGGCATCGCCTCCGGCGAGGTGGTGCTGGCGCCGGCGCTCCGCGGCGCCGCCGTGCACGACGGCGGACGGGTCTCCGGTCGCAAGCTGGCCGTGACGCACGCGGACGCCGCCCACCGCCTGCTGGTGGTCGCGACCGACGGCGACCGCGAGGTCGTCGCGCTGGTCGACCCGCGGGGCGAGGGTGTCGAGCTGCTCCCCGCGAGCGCCTCCAGCGGCGCGCCCCAGCACACCGTGGTCCTCGACGGTGCCCCGGCTGACCTGCTCGAGGACGGCGCCGCCGCGCGGCTGCTCGACCTCGCCCGCGCGGGGCTGGCCGTGACCGCGGCCGGTGTCCTGGCCGGGGCCCGCGACCTGACGGCCGACTACGTGAAGGGCCGCCGCCAGTTCGGCCGCGCGCTGGCCGAGTTCCAGGCCGTCTCGCTGCAGATGGCCGACGTCTACATCACCTCCCGCACCCTCGACCTCGCCGCCGACAACGCGGTCTGGCGGGTCGCCGAGGGCCTGCCGGCCGGTGACGACCTCGCGGTCGCGGGCTACTGGGCGAGCCAGGTGGCGCCGTACGCGCTGCGCACCTGCCACCACCTGCACGGCGGCATGGGCGTCGACATCACCTACCCGCTCGTCGGGCTCACGACGTGGGGCACCGACCTCGCGCACGCCCTCGACACCACCGCGAGCCAGGTCCCCGTCGAGGACCCCGCGACCAAGAACCTCGAGCTCACCGAGGAGCAGCGCGCGCTCAAGGCGCGCCTGCGCGACTACTTCGGCCAGGTCGCCGAGGAGTTCCACGGCCAGAACGACCCGGACCCGGTCGAGGGCGCCTGGGACCGGCACGGCCCGACCTACGAGCGGCTGATCCGCCGCCTCGGCAGCGACGGCTGGATGGGCGTCGGCTGGCCGAAGGAGTACGGCGGCCACGGGCTCGGCGAGGTCGAGCAGACGATCTTCGCCAACGAAGCGCAGTACGCCGACGTGCACCTGCCGTCGGTCACCCTGCAGACCGTCGGCCCGACGCTCATCCGCTACGGCTCGGAGAAGCAGAAGGAGATGTTCCTGTCGCGGATCCTCGCCGGCGACGTCCACTTCGCGATCGGCTACAGCGAGCCCGACGCCGGCACCGACCTCGCGTCGCTGCGCACCACCGCGCGCCGCGACGGCGACCACTACGTCGTCAACGGCCAGAAGCTGTGGACCACCGGCGGCCACCAGGCCGACTACATCTGGCTCGCGGTGCGCACGGACCCCGACGCGCCGAAGCACAAGGGCATCTCGATCCTGATCGTCGACACGTCGGACCCCGGCTACAGCTGGACGCCGATCATCACGGCCGACGGCTCGCACCACGTGAACGCGACGTACTTCAACGACGTCCGGGTGCCCGTCGACATGCTCGTCGGCGAGGAGAACCAGGGCTGGAGGCTGATCACCACCCAGCTCAACCACGAGCGGGTCATGCTCGGCCCGGCCGGTCGCATCGAGGGCCTGCGCGACCGCGTCGTGCGCTGGGCCGACGCCGCCGGCGTCCGTGACGAGGCCGACGTGCGTGACGTCCTCGGCCGCACGACCGCGGTGGTCCGGATCAACGAGCTCCTCAACTGGGAGGTCGCCCGCGCAGCCGCCGCCGGCGAGATCGAGGTCGCCGACGCGTCGTCCTCGAAGGTGTTCGCCTCCGACCAGGTCCAGCACCTGCTCGCCGACCTGGTCAGCCTGGTCCACCGCCACGGCGACCCCGGCGACCCGGCGACCCGGGAGCTGCTCGACTACCTCGACGCCCAGGCCAAGCGAAACCTCGTCCTCACGTTCGGGGGCGGCGTCCAGGAGGTCCAGCGCGAGCTGATCTCCATGTTCGGCCTCGGCCTGCCGCGGGTGCCGCGATGAGCGCCCCGGCACCGCAGCAGGAGCTCGTCCCCGCGGACGTGCACGCGCACGTGATGGCGGAGGCGGAGCGGATCAAGGCCTGGGGCGAGGCCGCCGAGCGGCGCGCCCGCGACGACGTCAACCAGCCCACGATCAACAACTGGCTCGAGGCGATGGGCCTGGACAACCCCCGCTTCAAGGCGGGCGAGGCACCCCCGTCGATGGCACAGGTGTGGACCATGTACGGCCTCGGCGGCAAGCCCGCCGACGACGACCCGCTGCACTCGATGATGCGGGTCCTCACCGACGCCGGCTTCACCGCCGTGCTCGGCACCAACTGCGAGCAGTCCTACGACCGCTACCTGACGGTGGGGGAGCAGGTCCGGGTCACCACCGCGCTCGACTCCGTCGTCGGTCCCAAGGCCACCGGCATGGGCGTCGGCTACTTCGTGACCTCCCGCAACACCTGGTACGTCGACCACCCGGACGGCACGAGCGAGCGGGTCGCCACCATGCTCTTCCGCGTGCTCAAGTTCGTGCCGAAGGCCCGGTCGAAGGACGCGGAGGTCCCGGCGTGAGCGGCCCGGTGCGCCCGGTCGTCAACCGGGACAACGCGTACTTCTTCGAGGGCACCCGGCAGCGGGAGCTCCGCATCCAGCAGTGCAACGCCTGCGGCGCGCTGCGCCACCCGCCCGGACCGGCCTGCCCCGACTGCGGCGCCCTCGACCGCGGCCACGTGGTGGCGAAGGGGGAGGGCACCGTCTTCTCCTGGATCGTCCACCACGCGCCGCAGGTGCCCGGCAAGCAGCTGCCCCTGGTCATCGCGCTCGTCGACCTCGACGAGGGCGTGCGGATGGTCGCCGAGGTGACCGGTGTGCCGCCGGAGGGGCCGGACGGGCTGCTGATCGGCGACCGGCTCGCCGTGGACTGGAACGTCGTCGACGACGAGCTGACCCTGCCGATCTGGCGGCGGGTCGAGGGAGGTGCCCGATGAAGGTCGGAGACAAGCTGCCCGAGTGGACGCTGCCGATCACCCCGACCCTGGTGGTCTCGACGGCAATCGCGACCCGCGACTTCCAGGACGTCCACCACGACCGCGACGTCGCGCAGGCGGCCGGCTCGAAGGACATCTTCGTCAACATCCTGACGTCCACGGCGCTCTGCGAGCGCTACGTGACCGACTGGGCGGGCCACGACGTCCAGATCAAGGGGATCGCCATCCGCCTCGGCGCCCCGGCGTACCCCTACGACACCTTCACCTTCACCGGCGAGGTCACCGAGGTCACCGGCGGCGAGGCCACGATCAAGGTCGTCGGCTCGGTGTCCCTCGGCGACCATGTGGTCGGCACGGTCCGGGTGGCCGCATGAGCGCCGCGACCGACCGGACCCTGTCCGGCAAGGCGGCGATCGTCGGCATCGGCGCTACCGAGTTCTCCAAGGACTCCGGCCGCTCCGAGCTGCAGCTGTCCGTCGAGGCCATCGGCCACGCCCTCGCCGACTGCGGCCTCACCGCGGCCGACGTCGACGGCCTGGTCACCTTCACCATGGACACCTCCTCGGAGATCGCGGTGGCCCGCGAGCTCGGCATCCCCGAGCTGCGCTTCTTCAGCCGGATCAACTACGGCGGCGGCGCCGCTTGCGCGACCGTGCAGCAGGCCGCGATGGCCGTCGCCACCGGTGTCGCCGACGTCGTCGTGGCCTACCGCGGCTTCAACGAGCGCTCCGGGCAGCGCTTCGGACAGGTGCAGAGCTGGGCCGCCGTGCAGGTCAACACCAACGGCCTCGACAACGCCTGGACCTACCCGCTGGGCCTGTCCACGCCCGCGGCGACCGTGGCCATGCAGGCCCGGCGCTACATGCACGAGTACGGCGCCACCTCCGAGGACTTCGGCCGGGTGGCCGTCGCCGACCGCCGCCACGCGGCGACCAACCCGGCGGCGTTCTTCCACGGCAAGCCGATCACCCTCGAGGACCACCAGGCCTCACGGATGATCGCCGACCCCCTGCACCTGCTCGACTGCTGCCAGGAGTCCGACGGTGCGGTGGCCCTCGTGGTCGTCTCCCCCGAACGTGCCCGCGACCTCCGGCAGAAGCCGGCGTTCGTCCGGGCCGCTGCCCAGGGCTCGGGGCGCGACCAGTTCGTCATGACGTCCTACTACCGCGACGACATCGGGATCCCCGAAATCGGCGTCGTGGGGCGGGAGCTGTGGAAGCAATCCGGTCTCACCCCCTCGGACATGCCGATGGCCATCCTCTACGACCACTTCACGCCGTACGTCCTCATGCAGCTCGAGGAGCTCGGCTTCTGCGGTCGCGGGGAGGCGAAGGACTTCATCCGCGACGGTGCGATCGAGGTCGGCGGCAGGCTGCCGATCAACACCCACGGCGGCCAGCTCGGCGAGGCCTACATCCACGGCATGAACGGCATCGCGGAGGCCGTGCGGCAGGTGCGCGGGACCTCGGTCAACCCGGTGCCGGACGTCGAGAACGTGCTGGTCACGGCGGGAACGGGCGTCCCGACGAGCGGGCTCGTCCTCGGCGCGTGAGCCCCGGCGCCCGGGTCACTCCGACTTCGTCCCGGAGCCGAGGCCGACGCCCAGCGCGACGCCCACCAGCACCCCGAGCACGAGCAGGACGAACCGGTCCGTGGTGAACCACAGGAGCACCCCGGCGAGGCAGCCGACCCCGAGCCACGTCCAGTTCATCCCTCGAACCTAGCCGGGGCGTCCACGTGACCGGGCCCACATCCACGAACTCCCGCGGTTGTGCCACCATGTTCCCCAAGAGCTCGCGTGCTCTGGGGTCGGTGAAACTCCGAGCCGGCGGTGAAGGACGAAGCCCAGCTGAGTCCGAAGTCCGCGACCCGATCACAGCCAGTGGTCGGTTGACCAGGTGGGATTCCTGGACCGACGGTCAAAGTCCGGATGGGAAGTGCACGCACGAGCGTCCGACGACGGCCCGCCCGCGGCCTCGTCGAACGTCCTGCAAGCCCCGGAGTCCGCAAGCGCCACGGACGTCGGAGAGGCCAGCAGTGACCAGCACAACGGGATTCGCCCGCGAGTACGACGCGATGCGTCGCGCGCTCGCGCTGGCCGCCAGTCCCGGTGTCCCCCTCCACCCGAACCCGCGGGTCGGCTGCGTGCTGCTCGCCGAGGACGGTTCCGTGGTCGGCGAGGGCTACCACCAGGGTGCGGGCACGCCGCACGCCGAGGTCGAGGCGCTGCAGGCCGCCGGTGACCGCGCCCGGGGCGCGACCGCGGTCGTCACCCTCGAGCCCTGCAACCACMCCGGCCGCACCGGCCCGYGCTCGCAGGCGCTCCTCGCTGCCGGCGTACGACGGGTCGTCATCGCGCAGCGCGACCCCAACCCGCTCGCCTCGGGCGGCATGGAGACCCTGCTCGACGCCGGGCTCGAGGTCGAGGCCGGCCTGCTCGCCGAGGAGGCGGAGGAGGTCAACCGCGCGTGGAGCTTCGCCCACCGCCACGGCCGTCCGTTCGTCACCTGGAAGTTCGCCACCACCCTCGACGGACGCAGCGCCGCCGCCGACGGCACCTCGCGCTGGATCTCGTCGCCGGCCGCGCGGCGCGACACGCACCTGCTGCGCGGCCTGTGCGACACCATGCTCGTCGGCACCGGCACGGTCGAGGCCGACGACCCGCGGCTCACCGTCCGCGACGACGAGGACCAGCCGCTGCCGAACCAGCCGCTGCGCGTGGTCATGGGGGAGCGCGACGTCGACCCCGGGCGCAAGGTCCTCGACGACGCCGCCGAGACGGTCCACCTCCGCACCCACGACCCGCTGGCCGCGCTGGGCACGCTCTACCGCGACCACCAGCGCTTCCACGTCTTCCTGGAGGGCGGGCCGACGCTGGCCGCCGCCTTCCTCCGCGCCGGCCTCGTCGACGAGGTCGTCGCCTACGTCGCGCCCGTCCTGCTGGGTGCCGGGAGGTCCGCCGTCGGCGACCTCGGCATCGGCACCATCGGCGACGCGCTGCGCCTCCACGTCACCGACACGACCGTCGTCGGGGAGGGCGCGGACGCCAACGTCCGGCTGCTGCTCCGACCGATCGCCCGACCCACCACCAAGGAGCAGTGAAGTGTTCACCGGCATCGTCGAGGAGCTCGGCACCATCGAGGCGATCGAGGACCAGGGCGACGCGATCCGCCTCACCGTCGCCTCCGACGTCACCCTGTCCGACGCCGGGCTCGGCGACTCGATCGCGGTCAACGGCTGCTGCCTGACCGTGGCCGAGCGCACCGACGCCACCTGGACCGCGGACGTGATGGCCGAGACCCTCGCCAAGACCAGCCTGGGTGACCTCGCCGTCGGCGACCGGGTCAACCTGGAGCGTGCGGTCACCGCGGAGAAGCGGCTCGGCGGCCACATCGTGCAGGGCCACGTCGACGGGGTCGGGGAGGTGCTCTCGCGCACCCGCAGCGAGCACTGGGAGGTCGTCGAGATCTCGCTGCCGGCCGACCTGGCGCGCTACCTGGTCGACAAGGGCTCGATCACCGTCGACGGCACGTCGCTGACCGTCGTGGAGGCGAAGGACGACCGCTTCACCGTCAGCCTCATCCCCGAGACGCTCGCCCGCACCACCCTCGGCTTCCGGGATCCCGGCAGCCGCGTCAACCTCGAGGTCGACGTCATCGCCAAGCACGTGGAGAAGCTCGTCCGGGCCTACACCGGCGAGGCCAGCAAGGAGAACAACGCATGAGTGACGCCAGCACCAGGGTCCGCCTCGACGACGTCGAGCGCGCGATCGCCGACATCGCGGCCGGACGGGCCGTGGTCGTCGTCGACGACGAGGACCGCGAGAACGAGGGCGACATCATCTTCGCCGCCAGCAAGGCCACCCCCGAGCTGATGGCGTGGACGATCCGCTACTCCAGTGGCGTCATCTGCGCACCGATGCCCGGCGCCATGCTGGACCGGCTCGAGATCCCGTTGATGACCCCGCACAACAAGGACGCCTACCGCACGGCGTACACGATCTCGGTCGACGCCCGCGACGGCACCACGACCGGCATCTCGGCCGCCGACCGCGCCCGCACCGTGCGCACCCTGGCCGACTCCGCCACCGAGCCCTGGGAGCTCACCCGGCCCGGCCACGTCTTCCCGCTGCGCTACCGCGAGGGCGGCGTGCTGGTGCGCCGCGGCCACACCGAGGCCGCCGTCGACCTGTGCCGCCTCGCCGGCCTCACCCCCGCCGGGGTGCTGGTCGAGGTCGTCAACGACGACGGCACCATGAAGCGCGCCCCCGAGCTGCGCGACTTCGCGGACGAGCACGGCCTGGCGATGATCTCGATCGAGGACCTCGTCCGCTACCGCCGCCGCGTCGAGCGCCACGTCGTCCGCGAGGCCGAGACCCGGCTGCCCACCCGCCACGGCGACTTCACCGCCATCGGCTACACGATCACCGTCGACGGCAGCGAGCACGTCGCCCTCGTGCACGGCGACCCCGAGACCATCACCGAGGACGGCCCGGTGCTCACCCGGGTCCACTCCGAGTGCCTGACCGGCGACGTGTTCGGCAGCCGCCGCTGCGACTGCGGCCCCCAGCTCGACGAGGCGCTCGCCCGCATCGTCGAGGAGGGGCGCGGCGTCGTCGTCTACCTGCGCGGCCACGAGGGCCGCGGCATCGGGCTGGTCGCCAAGCTGCAGGCCTACCAGCTGCAGGACGGCGGCCGCGACACGGTCGACGCCAACCTCGACCTCGGCCTGCCGGCCGACGCCCGCCACTACGGTGCGGCCACCCAGATCCTCAAGGACCTCGGCATCGAGGAGGTCCGCCTGCTGACCAACAACCCGGACAAGGTCAGCTCGCTGGAGGACTACGGGATCAAGGTGGCCGAGCGGGTCCCGCTCACGCCGCACCCCAACGACCACAACCTGGCCTACCTGCTGACCAAGCGCGACCGCATGGGTCACGACCTGCCCGACCTCGAAGGAGACAGCTGACATGGCCGGACACGGCGCCCCCGACATCGCCCCCGTCGACTGCCACGACCTGCGGGTCGCGGTCGTCGCCGCTAGCTGGCACAACGAGGTCATGGACGGCCTGATCGCCGGCGCGCAGCGGGCCTTCGCCGACCACAAGCTCGAGGCGCCCGTCGTGGTCCGCGTCCCCGGCGTCTTCGAGCTGCCCGTCACCGCGGGCGCCCTCGCGCCGTCGTACGACGCCGTGATCGCGCTCGGCGTCGTCATCCGCGGCGGCACCCCGCACTTCGACTACGTGTGCAACGCGGCGACCGACGGGCTCACCCGGGTCTCGCTCGACCACCACACCCCGGTCGGGTTCGGCGTGCTCACCTGCGACAACGAGGAGCAGGCGCTGGACCGGGCGGGCCTGGCAGGCTCGCGCGAGGACAAGGGCTACGAGGCGGCCGCCGCCGCGCTGCAGACCGCGGCCACGCTGAAGAAGATCCGCAGCCGCGGCTTCGTGGGCTGATCCGGCGGACCCGGGTCGCCTGGGTGAGACCGGGGGAGGCGTGGCGCCCGCCACGCCGTAGGCTGGACCCCCGTGAAGACGTTCGACGAGCTGTTCGCAGAGCTCAGCGAGAAGGCACAGACGCGGCCCGAGGGCTCCGGCACGGTCCGGGCGCTCGACGCCGGCGTCCATGCGATCGGCAAGAAGCTGATCGAGGAGGCCGCTGAGTCCTGGATGGCCGCCGAGCACGAGGGCAAGGAAGCCACCGCGCTGGAGATCAGCCAGCTGCTCTACCACGCCCAGGTCCTCATGATCGCGAGCGGACTCACGCTCGAGGACGTCTACACCCACCTCTGAGGAACCCCATGCTCAAGATCGCCGTCCCCAACAAGGGGGCCTTGTCCGAGGCAGCGTCGACGATGCTGCGCGAGGCGGGCTACGCCCAGCGCTCGGACTCCAAGCAGCTCACGAAGATCGACCCCGACAACGGCGTCGAGTTCTTCTACCTCCGCCCGCGTGACATCGCGCTGTACGTCGGGGAGGGCACGCTCGACGCCGGCATCACCGGCCGCGACCTGCTGCTCGACTCCCGGGCGAACGCCCACGAGTCGCTGCAGCTCGGCTTCGGCCGCTCGAAGTTCCGCTTCGCGGCCCGGCCCGGCACCGCCGAGGCGGTCCAGGACCTCGCCGGCAAGCGGATCGCCACGTCGTACGACGGCGTGGTGAAGGCCTACCTCGCCGAGCAGGGCGTCGACGCCACCGTCGTCCGCCTCGACGGCGCGGTCGAGACGAGCATCCAGCTCGGCGTCGCGGACGCCATCGCCGATGTCGTCGAGACCGGCAGCACCCTGCGCAACGCCGGCCTCGAGGTGTTCGGCGACGTCATCCTCGAGTCCGAGGCGGTCATGATCACCCGCCCCGACGCCGACCCGGCCGCGCTCGAGGTGTTCACCCGCCGCCTCCAGGGCGTGCTGGTCGCCCGGGCCTACGTGATGATGGACTACGACATCCGCGCGGAGAAGGTCGAGCAGGCCATCGCCCTCACCCCGGGCATCGAGAGCCCCACGGTGAGCCCGCTGCACCGCGAGGGCTGGGTCGCCGTGCGCTCGATGGTCCAGCGCGCCACCGCACAGCGCACGATGGACGAGCTGTTCGCCCTGGGCGCCCGCGCGATCCTCACCACCGACATCCACGCCTGCCGGCTCTGATGACCGGCGATCCCGCGCCGGCCCCGGCGCCCGCCCTGCCGCGCACCTGGCGTCCGCTCGGCCCGCGCATCGCCGCGGTCGTCTTCGGAGCGGTGCTCGTCGGCGGCTTCGCCTGGCTCTGGGTCAACTTCGACCCGGAGACCCAGGCGTCGGTCAACATCTTCCAGAAGGGCACCGTCATCGGGCTGGTGCTGCTCGGCCTCGCGCTGCTCAACGCCCTCGCCCGGTCGCGGGTCGTGGCGGACGAGGCCGGCCTGACGGTCGTCAACGGGTACCGCCGCCGCAGGCTCACCTGGGCCGAGGTCGGACGGGTGCGGATGCCGCGCGGCGCCCCGTGGCCCTTCCTCGAGCAGGACGAGGACGAGCGGATCGCCCTGATGGGCATCCACTCCTCCGACGGCCAGCGCGCGGCCGTCGCGCTGCGCGAGCTGCGCGCCGTGGTCGCCGAGCGCACCGACCGCTGACCTCGCAGCTGACCTGCCTTGCTGGTCTGGCCTGCCCAGCGTCACGCGGGCGAGCCGTCCTGTTCACCGGGCGTTCTCACGAGCGTGGTTTGCTGCGATCCGTGGTGGGCAGTTGTGGCGTTGTCTAGAGTCAGTCCTGCCCGATCCCTGCTGCGAAAAGGACCAAGCACCAATGGCTGTTTCCCTCACCAAGGGTGGCAATGTCTCCCTGACCAAGGAGGCCCCCGGCCTCACGGCCGTCGACGTCGGCCTCGGCTGGGACGCGAACTCGTTCTCCGGAGGGGAGTTCGACCTCGACGCGTCCGCGATCATGCTCACGGCGGCCGGCAAGGCCCTGTCGGACTCGCACTTCATCTTCTTCAACAACCTCAACAGCCCCGACGGCTCCGTCTCGCACACCGGTGACAACACCACCGGCGAGGGCGACGGCGACGACGAGCTGATCAAGGTCAACCTCGGCGTGGTCCCCCCGGACGTCGACAAGATCGTCTTCCCGGTCTCGATCTACGACGCCGACGCCCGCGGCCAGAACTTCGGCATGGTCCGCAACGCCTACATCCGGGTCATGAACCAGACCGGCGGCACGGAGATCGCGCGCTACGACCTCAGCGAGGACGCCTCGACCGAGACCGCGATGGTCTTCGGCGAGCTCTACCGCAACGGCACGGAGTGGAAGTTCCGCGCGGTCGGCCAGGGCTACGCCTCGGGCCTGCGCGGCATCGCGCAGGACTTCGGCGTCAACGTCTGACAACCCGCTGCGTCGGCGCCGGCCCGGGCTCGTCCCGGACCGGCGCCCACCGGCACCACACCCCCAGGAGCTGACCCATGGTCGACTACGTCAAGCGGCCGAAGTCCACGCCGCCCCCGCCGCCCCCGCCGTCCCCGGCCGGTGGCTCGGCCACCCCGCCCCCGCCCCCGCCCCCTCCGCCGCCCACGGCGACCGGTGGCGGCGTGAACCTGTCCAAGGTGTCGCTGACCAAGTCCAGCCCCACCGTCTCGCTGACCAAGGGCGGCGGTGGCGCCAGCGGCCAGCTCCGGATCAACCTCAACTGGACCCAGGGCGGCGCCAAGCCGTCCGGCGGCTTCCTCAAGCGGGCCATGGGTGGAGGCGGCGGCAGCGTCGACCTCGACCTCGGCTGCCTGTTCGAGCTCAACAGCGGTGAGAAGGGCGTCGTCCAGGCGCTCGGCAACTCCTTCGGCGCGCTCGACCGCCCGCCGTTCGTCTTCCTCGACGGCGACGACCGCTCCGGCACCGCCCAGGGCGGCGAGAACCTGATCGTCAACCTCGACCGGCTCGACCAGATCCGCCGGGTCCTGGTCTTCGCCTACATCTACGAGGGCGTCCCGAACTGGGCTGCGGCCGACGGTGTCGTCACGATGTTCCCGGTGGGCGCCGCGCCGATCGAGATCCGGCTCGACGAGCCCGCCAACGACAAGCGGTTCTGCGCGATCGCGATGCTCACCAACACCGGTGGCGACGTGCGCATCGACCGCCAGGTCCAGTACATCGCCGGCACCCAGCGCAACGTCGACGAGGCCTACGGCTGGGGCATGAACTGGACGGCCGCACGCAAGTGAAGCAGCCGGTCGGGTGAGGCACTTCGCCTACCTCGCAGACGACGTTCGGGACCGTCTGTTCGAGGTGGCGCCCGAGGACGTCACTCCCGACAGCGACCGGCAACGGATCGCGCTCGCCCTGGGCGCGACGCTCTACATGCCCGGCACGCGCCCCGACCTGGTCGGCGACTCCCTGCGGGTCGCCTCGGTCGGGGCGACGTCCGTGGTGTGGTGCCTCGAGGACGCGATCGAGCACGCCCTCCTCGGCCGGGCCGAGGAGGGCGTGGTCGACGCCCTCGCCGCGATCCGGGCCATGGACCCGGCCCGGCGCGAGCAGATGCCGCTGGTCTTCGTCCGGGTCCGCGACGCCGACCAGATCCGGCGCCTCGCCGCGGCTGCCGGGGAGGCGCTGNGCGACGCCGACCAGATCCGGCGCCTCGCCGCGGCCACCCGGGAGGTGTCGGCCGGCCTGCACCGCCCCATGTACGCGATGCCGATCCTGGAGAGCCCGGAGATCGCCTACGTCGAGTCGCGCCGCGACACGCTGGGACGGCTCGCGGAGCTGTTCTCGTCGTACCGCGAGAACGTGCTGTGCGTGCGCGTCGGCGGCACCGACCTGTCGGGCATCTTCGGCCTGCGCCGCGACCGTGACACGACCATCTGGGACGTGGCGGTGGTGCGCGACGCACTCGCCGACATCCTCAACCAGTTCACCCGCAACGGTGACCACGTCGTCACCGGGCCGGTGTGGGAGCACATTCCCGGCCCACGCTTCCTCAAGCCCCAGCTGCGCACGACGCCCTTCGTCGAGCACCACGCGACGTCGCTGCGCCGTCAGCTGGTGCTCAACGACGTCGACGCGCTGATGCGAGAGATCAACCTCGACAAGACGAACGGCATGTACGGCAAGACGGTCATCCACCCCTCGCACATCTCCGTGGTCAACAGCCTGCTCGCCGTCCACGTCGACGAGTACGACGACGCCGTCTCCATCGCCCGCCTGCGCGGCCGCGGTGGCGTCGCCGCCTCGCGCCACGGCCGGATGAACGAGGTGGGCCCCCACGCCCGCTGGGCCGACCAGCTGCTCGCCCGCGCAGCCGTCTACGGCGTGCTCGCCGACGACGCCTCCCTCGTCGACCTGCTCGCCATCGGCCAGCGGGTCGCCGCCGACGAGTTCAACCTCGGCGACGCCCCCGTGCGGGTGGTCTCGTGACCCTGCCCGGGCCGGCCGTGACGGAGCCGGCGGACGTGCGTGCCCTGCTCGGTCTGGAGATCCGGACCGGGGGAGCGGTCGGCTTCGACGAGCTGGCCGGCCTCGCCCTGCGCGACAACCGGCGTCGGGCGCACCTGATCGTCTCGAGGGTGCTCGGCAAGCACATCCCGGTGCACCCCGCGCTCGTCCTCGACGCCGGCCACCGCCTCGCCGACCTCGTCGCCGCCGAGCTCGGCGGGCTCGACGACGGGTGGGCCGCAGGAGCCCTCGCCGTCGGCTACTGCGAGACCGCCACCGGCCTCGGCCACGCGGTCGCGCAACGCCTGGGCACGGCGTACCTCCACTCCACCCGCGCCCCGGTCGCCGACCTGCCGATCGCGGTGAGCTTCGAGGAGGAGCACTCCCACGCCGTCGCTCACCACCTGCAGCCGGGTCCGGACGTCAGCCTCGCCGGCGACGGACCGCTGGTCCTCGTCGACGACGAGCTGACCACCGGCCGCACCGCCCTCAACACGATCGAGGCGCTGCACGCGCACCACCCGCGCCCGACCTACGTCGTCGCGGCGCTCATCGACGCCCGCACCCCCGCGCAGCAGGACGCCTTCGCGAAGCGTGCCGCCGAGATGGGCGTCGACGTCCGGGTGGCCTCGCTCGCCGCGATCGCGGTCGACGTCCCCGACGACGTCCTCGACCGCGCCGTCCGTGCCCGGAAGCAGCTGGCCGGCCCGGCGCCGCTGCCGGCGCGCCCACCCGCCACCGTCCGCGTGTACGACGACCGGTGGCCCGCGCACCAGCCGACGGGCGCCCGCAACGGGCTGACCGCGCAGGGGACCGCACGCCTCGACGAGGCCGCCGCGGAGACCGCCCGGTGGCTGGGCTGGGAGCTGGCCGGCCGGGTGCTGGTCGTCGGCACCGAGGAGCTGATGTTCCTGCCGACCCTGATCGGCGCCCACCTCGCCGAGCAGCACCCCGACCTCGACGTGGTCACCCAGTCGACCACCCGCTCCCCGGTGCACGCCGCCGACCAGCCCGGCTACGCGGTGCGGCGCACCCTGGAGTTCCCCGCGCCGACCGAGCCCGGCCGGCCCGCCCGCCTCCACAACGTCGTGGACCCCACGGCGACGCCTGCCGACGGCACGGCCTGGTCCCAGCTGCACCACGACCACGTCGTCGTGGTCGTCGACGCGTCCGCCGACGACAGTGCACCGCTCGCCGAGGCGCTGCGCCCGTTCGCCGACGTCGTGCACGTCGTCACCGTCGCCGGAGGCCCCCGATGACCACCACCGGCGCCGCGCCGGCCGCGCCGGCGCGCTTCGGCTCCTACCCGCCCGAGGACGTCACCTGGCTGCTGAGCGACCTCTCCGACGTCGCGCTCGAGCGCAGCACCGAGGAGCGCGAGCGGGCCATCCAGGGCGGCACGCACTACTCCGAGATGCTGCCGGTCGAGTTCCAGCCGGACGCGGCCTACCTCGAGCTCTTCCACGAGGCGCTCGAGACGAGCGCCGAGCGGGTCGCCACCGCCGTCGGCGTGGTCGGCGAGCTGCTCTGGCAGCGCCACGCCGCCCGCGGGCACCAGCCGGTGCTGGTGTCGCTGGCCCGCGCCGGCACCCCGATCGGTGTCCTGCTGCGCCGCTGGCTCGCCGAGGCCCACGATGCCGACGTGGCGCACTACACGATCTCGATCATCCGCGGCCGCGGCATCGACGAGGTCGCGCTCGCCCACGTCCTCGACCGGCACCCCGCCGGGGCGGTCGCCTTCGTCGACGGCTGGACCGGCAAGGGCGCGATCCAGCGCGAGCTCGACGAGGCCGTCGGCGGCTGGGTCGCGGCCCACCCCGAGCACGCGGACCTCGACCCCGAGCTCGCCGTGCTGGCCGACCCTGGTGGCTGCACCTCGGTCCACGGCACCCGCGACGACTTCCTCATCCCGTCGGCCTGCCTGAACTCCACGGTCTCCGGGCTGATCTCGCGCACCGTCTACCGCGACGACCTCATCGGCGAGGGCATGTTCCACGGCGCGAAGTTCTACGCCGAGTGGGCGGACGAGGACGTGTCCAACCTCTTCGTCGACACCGTCGCCGCACGCTTCGGCGACGTCCGGGACGCGGTCGCGGCGGGCCTCGCGACCGACCCGGCGACCCGCGCGGTCACCTGGGCCGGCCTGCGCTCGGTCGAGCAGGTCGCCCGCGCGTACGGCATCACCGACGTCAACCTGGCCAAGCCGGGCGTGGGGGAGACCACGCGGGTGCTGCTGCGCCGCGTGCCGTGGCAGGTGCTCGTGCGCCCGGACCGGCTGGCGGACCTGCGCCACGTGCTGGCGCTCGCCGAGGCCCGCGACGTCCCGGTCGTGCCGACCCCCGACCTGCCGTACTCCTGCATCGGCCTGATCCGGCAGGTGACCTGACGTGGCCGGCTCCTTCCTCGTCGCGCTCGACCTCGACCGCACCCTGATCTACTCCGCCGCCTCTGCCGGGCCGGAGGCACCGGCCGACGCCCGCGTCGTCGAGGTGTACGGCGGCGCGCCACTCTCGCGGATGACGCAGCGCGCCTGGGCGCTGCTCGGCGAGCTGGCCGCCCGCGCCGAGGTGGTCCCCGTGACCACCCGGAGCCCCGCCCAGCTCCAGCGGGTCGGGCTGCCCTCCGCCGCCCGGCACGCGATCTGCGCCAATGGCGGGGTGCTGCTCGTCGACGGCGTCGCCGACCCGGGGTGGCTCGAGGAGTCGCGGACCCTCGCGGCCGCCTCCGCGCCGCTCGCCGACGCACGGGCCGCGCTGGACGCGGTCGCGCACGAGCCGTGGGTCAAGCTGGTCCGCGACGTCGAGGACCTGTTCTGCTACCTCGTCGCCCACGACCGTGACGCGATCCCCGAGGCCTGGGTCGCCGGGCTCGAGGACTTCGCCGCCGGCGCGGGCTGGACCGTCTCGGTGCAGGGCCGCAAGGTCTACGTCGTGCCGCAGGGCATCGGCAAGGGCAGCGGGGTCGAGCGGTTGCGGCGCCGGCTCCCGGACGGGGCGGCGACGACCGTGCTGGCCAGCGGCGACAGCCTGCTCGACGCGGAGATGCTGCTGGTCGCCGACCACGCGCTGCGACCGGCACACGGCGAGCTGCACGACGCCGGCTGGACGGCCCCGGGTGTCGGGGTGACCAGGTCGTCGGGCATCCTCGCGGCCGAGGAGGTCCTCGCCTGGGCGCTCGAGCGCGTCGGGGCGGTCAGTGCCCCCGTGCCGTCCTGATCATCGCGTCCAGCCCGGCCTCGATCGAGTCGGCCTCGGCGACGATCGCGCCCCAGTTCGGGCGCGTGGCCGAGACCTGGTCGACGAGCCCCTCGGTGCGCCGGGCCAGCGCGTCCAGCGTCGGCCCGTAGCGGGTCGGGTCGCCGGGCAGCCCGTCGAGGAACCGGCGGGCGTCGACGAGCCGACGCCGCAGCCGCTCCAGCAGCGCGCCCGGGTCGTCGGCCAGCGAGTCGAGCCGCTGCAGCCGGTCGGTGGCGTTGCGCAGGTCCTGGTTGGCGTCGTTGATCGCGGTGCGCACGCTGGTGAGCAGGTCGGTCGCGGCCGGCACGTCGAGCGGCGCCTGCGCGACCAGCCGGTCCAGCTCGACCAGCCCGTCCTCGATCACCTTCAGCGCCGCCTCGACCCGCTGGGGTGCGCCGTCGACGTCGCGCCAGGCGTCGAAGGTGTAGCGCCGGCGCAGGTTGCTCATCACCTCGGGCAGCCGGGCGTGCTGGGTGCGGATGGCGTCGCGCCGGGTGCGCACGGAGAGCAGCCCGGTGCGCACCCGCTCGGCCCGGTCGGGAAGGTCCCGCGCGAGCCGGAGCGCGGACTCGGCCGCCTCGACGGCGTCGGCCGCGGCGGTGTGCGCGTCGACCCAGCGCCGCTCCTCCGACGCCGCCCGCGCCGCGGCGATCCCGGTGCCGGCCCGTGCCAGCGACGAGGTGGCGTCGTCGTCGCGCAACCCGAGCCCCGACGCCTCGGCGAGCACCTGCCGGGCCTCGGTGCGTGCGGCGTCGGCCCGCTCGACCAGGTCCGGCGTCTCGTCGCGCCACGCGGCAGCCGCCTCCAGGCCGGCGGCGTGCACGGCGCGGAAGCGCTCGACGTCGGGGAAGAGGGCGCGAAGCCGGGCGGCCGTGGCCGTGAACCCGTCGGCGAACCGGCGCGCCTCGGCCTCCTCGTGGTCCACCCGCGGGTCGTAGGCCGCGTCGAGCTCGTAGAACTGCAGCGCCACGATGCCGGTCTCGACCGACAGCCGGTCCCAGTCCTGCGAGAGCGGGGTGGTGAAGCCGACCCGGTCGGCCCCGGCGCGCGCGGCCGCGGCGGCCGCGTCGATCTCGCTCAGCTCGGTGAGGTCGACCTCGAGGGACTCGAGGTGCGTCATCGCCCGGGCGGCGTCGGCCTGGGCGGCGCGGGCGTCCTGCTGGGCGAGGTCACGGGAACGGCGCCACCAGCGGACGCCGCTGCCGCCAGCATCGCTCGTGGCCATCCTCGTCCGTCCCGTCCCGTCAGTTCGGCTGATCGCCCCCCAACGTTATCGACCGTGCGGTCAGCCGACGGCAGCGATGCCCCACGTCGCCGAGAAGGTGGCGCCGGGCTCGAGCACGACGAGGTCGTCACCGGAGTTGAAGGCGTCCGGCGGGGCGGTCATCGGCTCGACCGCGACGCTCCCGCGTGGCACCGCCCGCTCGTCGCTGGTGTAGACCTGCACCCACCGGTGGTGGGCGTCCATCCACACGGCCGTGCCGGTCCCCGTGCCCGGGTCGACCAGGCGCACGGTCGTCGTGCCGTCGCCGTCCCGGACGAGGTCGGTGACGGCGTGGTCGAGGCTGGTGCCCTCGAGCCGTTCGCCGAGGACGCCGGCAAACGACGCCCGCCCGGTCGGGATCAGCCGGTCGTCGACGGTCAGGTAGGTCGCTGCCGGAAGGTCCAGCCGCCAGCGGTCGCACGTGCCCGGCCCCGCGACGAGGTAGGGGTGGCCACCCGAGGCGTACGGCGCCGGGCCGGCCGCGCGGTTCGTGGCGGACTGGGTCACGCTCAGCCCACCCACGCCGAGCTGCCACGTCGTGGTCAGGTCGAGCGTCCACGGGTAGCCGGACTGCGCCGGCAGCCGGTAGGAGAGCTCGACGGTGTCCGACTCGTGCCGCACGAGCGTCCAGGACACCCAGCGGACCAGGCCGTGGGAGGCGTTGCCGCGGCTCGGCTCGGTCAGCGGGAGCTGGTAAGTCCGGCCGTCGAAGGTGTAGCGGCCGTCGCGGACGCGGTTCGGCCAGGGGGCGAGCAGCTGGCCGCTGCCGTTCGTCGGCATCGCGTCCTCGGCGACCGGCTCGACGAGGTCGCGGCCCTCGAAGGTGAGCGCGCGGAGCACCCCGGTCTGGGTGACGACGGCGTCGTAGCCGTACGAGGAGATGGCGTGGTGGTCACCGGTGGGCGTGGTCACGTGCCAAGCCTAGGGTTCCCGGGTGGTGATCAGGAGGTCTGCGCGCGAACGCGTGTCCTCGCGCTCGTGCAGCGCGGCCTCGTCGGCGAGCCAGTCGGCCCAGTGCTGCCGCTGGGCCTCGCCGTCGCGCTCCAGCCAGCGAGCGAGCCGGGTGTCGACGTCCGCCTCGACCCACACCAGCAGGGTGATCAGGTCGTCGTAGGCCGCAGCCGCCGAGCCGACGCCCTCGAGGACCAGCAGCGGCACGGGGTGCACGACCTCCGTGGCACCCCACCGATCGGCGTGCCAGTCCCAGCGGCGCCAGGTGCCCGGCCGGCCCTCGGCCAGCGGGCGCAGCAGCGCCTCCAGCGTCCCGCCGAGGCCGGGCAGGCCGCGCCAGCCCTCGAGCATCTCGTCGGTGCCCAGCACCACGGCGTCGGGGGCGAGCTCGGCGAGGGCGCGGGCCAGGGTCGTCTTGCCCGCGCCGGCCAGGCCGTCGATGCACACCAGTCGCCCCTCGCCCAGCGTCGGGGGAGCGGCGAGCGTCCGGGTCAGGACGGTGGCGGCCTCAGAACGCGAGTCCGTGGCCACGGTAGGTCGGGACCTCCTCGACGAACCGGTCGCCGTCGGCCAGCAGCACGGTGGTGCCGTGCTCGAACGGCTCACCGGACTTGGCGTGCCGGAACCATACGAGGTCGCCGATCTCGAGGGTCGCGGCGTTGGTGCCGAGCAGCGGCGTCTGCACCTCGCCCGCCCCCTCGAGGCCGGTGAGCCGCAGGCCGGCCGGCGCCCACGGCGTGGGAGCGCGGTCCGCGCCCGTCGGACCCGACGCGACCAGCCCGCCGCCGTGCACCGTCGCCACGTCCGCTGCGGGCCGGCGGGTCACCGGCAGGCCGAAGAAGGCGGCCGGGCGCGGGGAGAACGAGCGGTAGTGGTCGAACAGGGTCGGCCCGAGCAGGCCGGAGCCGGCAGTCACCTCGGTCACGACCGGGTCGGCCGCCGAGGTCTCCAGGGACCCGGACCCGCCGGCGTTCCACAGCTGCAGGCCGGTGAACCCGCCCTGGCCGACGAGCGCGTCGACCGCCTCCGCGATCGCGGCCCGGCGGTGCTCGAGCTGCTGGACCGACAGCTCCTTGATCTTGCGGACGACGGCCGACCGCGCCCGCTGGTGCGGCACCTGGTCCGGCACGCCGGCGACCTGGCCCTCGTAGGTCATCACGCCGACGAGCTGGAAGCCCGGGCGCTCGACGACGGTGCGCGCCAGCGCGGCGACCGAGCCGACGTCGAAGAGCGGGGAACGCCGCGGCCCCACTTGCTGACCGCCCCAGCGCAGCCCCGCGTCGACGTCGATGGCGACCCGGACCGGCACGGCGGTTGACGCCCGGAGCGCGTCGACCGCGTCGAGGTGTGCGACGTCGTCGACCATGATCGTGATCCGCGACGCGGCCCGGGGCGAGGCGACCAGCGCGCCCAGCGCCGCCCGGTCCACGCTGGGGTAGGCGACGACCACGTCGTCGCTCACGTCGTTCTCGACCAGCCACAGCGCCTCGGCGACGGTGTAGGCGAGCACGCCCGCGAACCCCGGTGTGGCCAGCGCCCGGCTGACCAGCGCCGGCACGCGCAGCGACTTCGAGGCGACCCGGACCGGCTTGCCGCCGGCGCGGCGCACGAGGTCGGCGGCGTTCGCGTCGAAGGCGTCGAGGTCCACGACGAAGGTCGGGGTGGACAGGGGCTCGGGCCAGGCCGCGACGGCCTCGCCCAGCCTCCGCCAGAGGCGGTTGCGGGCGACGAACGAGTGGTGCACGCCGGTCATGGTTCCACGGATGCGAGAATCCGCCGGTGACCGAACCGCCGAAGCCCGAGGGACAGCCGCGCCCGGACGCCAAGCGCCTCCAGGGCTCTGCGTACGTCGACGACGACGGCTCCGCCGACCCCGCCCTCGCCACGGCGCTCGAGGGGTACGACGCCGGCCGGACGTCGTACCCGGAGGTGCTCGGGGCGCTCGCGGGTGCCCGGCTGCTGGTCCCGGTGGTCGCGATGCTCGGCGAGGTCGAGACCGGTCCGGACGGGCTCGCCCGGGACAAGTCCAGCGACATGGCGGCCGTGCTGCTCACCGGTGCGGACGGCCGGCTCGCGCTGCTCGCCTTCACCGACCTGGCCAGCCTCGCCGCGTGGGACCCGCAGGCCCGGCCGGTGCCGGTGGCGGCCCGGCTCGCTGCGGCCACCGCCGTCCAGGAGGGCGCGCACGCCCTGGTCGTCGACGTGGCCGGCCCGCACCGGTTCGTCCTCGCGGGGGAGGACCTGCACCGCCTCGCCGCCGGCTGGCGCCCGGTCCGCGTCGAGGACGGCGAGTGGGGCTGGCTGGGCGCCGCCACCGACGATTCGCCCGGCGGGGACCAACTCGGGTAACATCTGGCGTTGACCGATTCGTCATGCCTCGGCGTGACGAATCCACAAGCGGGGACCAGCACCATCGTCTCCCACCCGCAGCGGCCGCCAGGTCGTCGGGTCCGGTCCATGGAGAGCCCCGCCCGGGCGTCAGTCCGGGGGGCGACGGGGCTCGTGACTGGCTTCCGCTTGCACCAGCGGGAGCCTCTTCTCATTTGCAGGGCTGAAGGACTCCCGACCGAACGAGTTTGGAGGACACATCAGCACCGAGCTGCGCATCAACGAGAGGATCCGGGTTCCCGAGGTCCGTCTCGTGGGACCCAACGGCGAGACCGTCGGCATCGTCCCCACCGACCAGGCACTCAAGCTCGCGCAGGAGGCCGACCTGGACCTGGTGGAGATCGCCCCGATGGGGAAGCCCCCTGTCTGCAAGCTCATGGACTACGGGAAGTTCAAGTACGAGAACGCCCAGAAGGCCCGTGAGGCACGACGGAACCAGACCAACGTCGTCATCAAGGAGATGAAGCTCCGGCCCAAGATCGACGCGCACGACTACGAGACCAAGAAGGGTCACGTCGTTCGCTTCCTCAAGGCCGGCGACAAGGTCAAGATCACCATCATGTTCCGCGGCCGCGAGCAGCACCGCCCCGAGCTGGGCTTCCGGTTGCTGCAGAAGCTGGCCGAGGACGTCCAGGAGCTGGGCTTCGTCGAGTCCAACCCGAAGCAGGACGGGCGCAACATGATCATGGTGCTGGGCCCGCACAAGAAGAAGGCCGAGGCCAAGGCGGAGGTCAAGGCCGCCAAGCAGGAGGCGGCCGCGGAGCGAGCTGCCGAGCAGGCCGAGGAGCGCGCGGAGCGGACCGCCACCCAGCCTTCGAACACGAAGAAGGCGAAGCGGGCCAACGACGCGCTCGACCCCGACATCGACCTGTAAGACGAAGCACCCGAGACAGAGCGGACACACAGATGCCCAAGAACAAGACGCACTCCGGCGCCAGCAAGCGGTTCAAGGTGACCGGCAGCGGCAAGATCCTTCGTGAGAAGGCCGGGAAGCGCCACAACCTCGAGAAGAAGGCCTCGAAGGTGACCCGTCGCCTGACCGGCACCGTCGAGGTCGCGAAGAACGACGTCCCGCGCGCGAAGAAGATGCTCGGCCTCTGAGGCCCCGCGTCCGAACCGAGCCAGAACCACAAGGAGCTAAGACATGGCACGCGTCAAGCGCGCAGTGAACGCGGCGAAGAAGCGTCGTACCACCCTCGAGCGGGCCAGCGGTTACCGCGGCCAGCGCTCCCGCCTGTACCGCAAGGCGAAGGAGCAGGTCACCCACTCGCTGGTCTACAGCTACAACGACCGCAAGAAGAACAAGGGCAACTTCCGCCGCCTGTGGATCCAGCGCATCAACGCTGCCGCTCGCGCCGAGGGCATGACCTACAACCGCTTCATCCAGGGCCTGAACCTGGCGGGCGTCGAGGTCGACCGCAAGATCCTCGCCGACCTGGCCGTCAACGAGCCCGCTGCCTTCTCGGCGCTCGTGGCGCAGGCGAAGGCCGCGCTGCCGGAGGACGTCAACGCGCCCCGCGAGTCCGACAAGGCCTCCGCCTGATCGCGACCTGACGTGACCGCGCCCCTGACCGGCGGCAACGCCAGGGTCAAGGAAGCACGGAAATTGCACCGCCGCTCGGTTCGTTCCGAGCGGCGGTGCTTCCTTGCTGACGGACCGAAGGCGATCGAAGGTGCCCTCGCCACCCCCGGCCGCGTCCGCGAGGTCTTCGCCACGCCCGCCGCCGCGCAGCAGCACGCCGCCTTGCTCGGCGGCGTGCCCGTCACGCTCGTCGACGACCGGGCGATGGCCGGGCTCAGCGACAGCGTGAACCCGGCCGGCGTCGTCGCGGTCTGCGACTTCCTCGACGTGCCCCTCGCCGGGGCGCTCGACGGTCGCCTCGTCGCGCTCTGCGCCGACGTGCGCGACCCCGGCAACGCCGGCACCGTCATCCGTACCGCCGACGCCGCCGGCGCGGCAGGCGTGGTGCTCGCCGGCGATGCCGTCGACCTCTACAACCCCAAGACGATCCGCGCCTCCGTCGGCAGCGCCTTCCACCTGCCGGTGGCGCTCGAGCGCGACCCCGCTGCCGCCGTGCGTGCGGCCAGGGAGGCCGGCCTGACCGTCCTCGCCGCCGACGGTGGGGGAGAGGTCGACCTGTTCTCCGCCGACGAGCTCCTGGCCCGGCCCACGGCGTGGCTGTTCGGCAACGAGGCGTGGGGCCTGCCGGACGAGCTCGCCGCCCTCGCCGACCACCGGGTGAGCATCCCGATCGCGGGCCGCGCCGAGTCGCTGAACCTCGCGACCGCCGCGGCGGTCTGTCTCTATGCCAGCGCCCGCGCCATGATGGCGGGGTGACCGAGCCCCTCGACCTGCTGCCCGACGGCGTCGTCGTCGCCGACGCCGACGGTTGCGTGACCGCGATCAACGCGGTCGCCGCCGGGATGCTGGACGTCGCGCCGTCCGACGCCGTCGGACGCAAGCTCGATGACGTGCTGGCACTCACCGACCACGAGGCACGGGCGTGGACCGACGCGAACACGCCGTACGACGGGCTGCCGACGGTCAAGGCGGTGCCGGAGCAGGCGTGGCTGCTCCCCGACGGCACCGAGGTCCTGGTCACCGCCCGGCTGCACCGGGACCGGCCCATCGGTCCGGTGACCGCGGTGGCGGTCTCGCTGCGCTCGGGCCGGGGTCGGGCCCGGCTCGACCGCGAGCGCTCCGACCTCGTCGCCACCCTCGCCCACGAGCTCCGTTCGCCGCTCACCGGGGTCAAGGGCTTCGTCAACGCACTGCTGAACCGGTGGGACAAGCTCAACGACGAGCAGAAGAAGCTGATGCTCACCACCGCCAGCGCGGACGCGGAGCGGCTCAGCCGGCTGATCGCCGAGCTGCTCGACGTCGCGCGGATCGACACCGGTCGGTTGCAGCTGCACCGCAGGCCCACCGACCTGGTGCTCAAGGCGACCCGGGTCCACGACTCCATCTCCCACGCCACGTCCACCCCGCTCGAGCTGCACGTCGACGACGACGTGCCGTCGGTCGACGCCGACCCCGACAAGGTGATGCAGGTGCTCACCAACGTCGTCGAGAACGCCGTGCGCCACGGCGACGGCACGGTGCGCATCCACGTCGGGCCGTGGGCGGAGGATCCCTCCTTCGCCGCCGTCACCGTCACCGACGAGGGCGACGGCATCCCCGTCGAGCTGCGCAAGCGGGTCTTCACGAAGTTCTGGACCGCCGGCAAGCGCGGCGGCTCGGGGCTGGGCCTCTACATCGTCAACGGGCTGGTGAAGGCCCACGGCGGCGTGGTCACCGTCGACGACCGGCCCGGCGGAGGTGCCCGGGTCGTGACCGCGTGGCCGGTCGTCGCGGAGGTGGCCCGATGAGTTCGTCGGCCGTGGCGCGGCTCACGGCGGTCGCCGACGAGATCGGCTCCTGAGGGTCTTCCGCGGTCCGCGGGTGAATACCGGTTCGTCGCCGGCGCCCGCTGGTTCCTAGACTTGCCGCACGATGTCTGGCCCGAACACTGACTACGACCCCGTGGAGGTCGCCGCCGTGAGCCCTGCCGAGGTGGAGGCCGCGCGCGACGCCGCACTGGCCGCGATCGCCGCTGCCGCCGACCTGGAGCAGCTCAAGGCGGTGCGCAGCGAGCACGCCGGCGACCGCTCCCCGCTGGCCCTGGCCAACCGGGAGATCGGTGCGCTGCCGCCCCAGGCCCGCAAGGAGGCCGGCCAGCGCGTCGGCCAGGCCCGCGGCGCCGTCAACAAGGCGCTCGCGGCCCGGCAGGTCGAGCTGGAGGCCGAGAACGAGGCCCGCATCCTCGTCGAGGAGGCCGTCGACGTCACCTTGCCGACCGACCGCGACCCGGTCGGTGCCCGGCACCCCCTGACCACCGGGTCGGAGCTGATCGCCGACATCTTCGTCGCGATGGGCTGGGAGGTCGCCGAGGGCCCGGTCATCGAGGCCGAGTGGCTCAACTTCGACGCGCTCAACCTCGGCCCGGACCACCCGGCCCGCACCATGCAGGACACGTTCTGGACCGAGCCGGCCGACAACCACGTCGTGCTGCGCACGCACACCAGCCCGGTCCAGGCGCGCACCATGCTCACCCGCACGCCGCCGATCTACGTCGTGTGCCCGGGACGCGTCTTCCGCACCGACGAGTACGACGCCACCCACTCGCCGATGTTCCACCAGGTCGAGGGCCTGGCCATCGACGAGGGCATCTCGATGGCTCACCTCAAGGGCACGCTCGACCACTTCGCCACCCAGATGTTCGGCGAGGGCATCACGACGCGCTTCCGTCCGTCGTACTTCCCGTTCACCGAGCCGTCGGCCGAGGTCGACCTGGTCTGCTTCGTGTGCCGCGGCAGCCAGGTCAACGACGAGGGCGAGACCTGCCGCACCTGCCGGGGCGAGGGCTGGATCGAGTGGGGCGGCTGCGGCATCGTCAACCCGCGCGTGCTCCAGGCCTGCGGCGTCGACTCGAGCCGCTACTCCGGCTTCGCGTTCGGCATGGGCATCGACCGGACCCTCATGTTCCGGCACGGCCTCGAGGACCTGCGCACCCTCTTCGAGGGCGACGTGCGCTTCACCACGGCATTCGGAAGCGAGCTGTAGACCATGAAGGCCCCTGTCTCCTGGATCCGGGAGCTCGTCGACCTGCCCGCCGACGTCACCACCGAGGTCCTCACCGACCGGCTCACCGCGCTCGGGCTCAAGCTCGAGGCCATCCACTCCGCCGACATCACCGGCCCGCTCGTCATCGGCCGCGTCCTCACCCAGGACAAGGAGCCGCAGAAGAACGGCAAGGTCATCAACTGGTGCACCGTCGACGTCGGTGACGCCAACGGCACGGGCGAGCCGCAGGGCATCGTCTGCGGCGCGCACAACTTCGGCCCCGGCGACCTCGTCGTGGTCGTGCTGCCGGGTGGCGTGCTGCCTGGGGGCTTCGAGATCTCCGCGCGCAAGACCTACGGCCACCTCTCGGCCGGCATGATCTGCTCGGCCCGCGAGCTCGGGCTCGGCGACGACCACGACGGCATCATCGTGCTGCCGCCCGACGCCGGTGAGCCCGGCGACGACGTCTTCGAGCTGCTCGGCCTCGACGACGAGGTCATCGAGTTCGAGATCAACCCCGACCGCGCCTACGCGCTCTCCCTGCGCGGCGTCGCCCGCGAGGCCGCGCTGGGCTTCGGGGCGCCCTTCACCGACCCGGCCGAGCGCTCGCTCCCCGAGGTGGACGGCCGGGCGTGGCAGGTCGAGGTCGAGGACCCGGCCGGCTGCCCCGTGTTCGCCGCCCGCCTCGTCAGCGGCTTCGACCCGACCCGCCCGACGCCGGACTTCATGAAGCGCCGCGTCGAGCAGGCCGGCATGCGCTCGATCTCGCTCGCCGTCGACATCACCAACTACGTGATGCTCGAGCTCGGCCAGCCGATCCACGGGTACGACGCCGACAAGGTCGCCGGCGCGCTGCGGGTCCGCCGCGCCCGGGAGGGCGAGAAGCTCACCACGCTCGACGACGCCGTGCGCGACCTGTCGACCGAGGACCTCGTGATCGCCGACGACTCCGGCCCGATCGGCCTGGCCGGCGTCATGGGCGGGGCCACCACCGAGATGTCGGACACGACCACCCGCGTGCTGGTCGAGGCGGCGCACTGGGACGCCGTGTCGATGTTCCGCACCGGCAAGCGCCACAAGCTCACCTCCGAGGCGGGCAAGCGCAACGAGCGCGGCGTCGACCCGCTGCTGCCCGGCGCCGCGGCCGACCGCGTGGTCGAGCTGATGGTCGAGCACGGCGGTGCCACCGCCGAGCCCGGGTTCACCCTGGTCGGCACCGCCCCCGAGCGTCCGACCATCTCCTTCGAGCCGGACCTGCCGGCACGGCTGAGCGGCATCGACATCTCCGCGGTGACCACCGTCGAGAGCCTGCGCGCCATCGGCGCCGCGGTCACCGAGTCGGGCGACGGCTCGCTCGAGGTCGTCCCGCCGACCTGGCGCCCGGACGTCAACGACCCCTACGACCTGGTCGAGGAGGTCGTCCGGATCGTCGGCTACGACCAGGTCCCGAGCGTCCTCCCGCGCCGCGCCACCGGCCGCGGCCTGACCCGGGCGCAGCGGCTGCGCCGCGGCGACGAGCCCGTCCCCGACCTGCGCCGGCTGGGCGAGATCGCCACCCTGCTGCGCCGCGGGCTGCCGGCCGACGACCCGCTGCGCTCCACGGTCGGCCTGGCCAACCCGCTGTCGAGCGAGGAGCCGTCGTACACGACGACGCTGCTGCCCGGCCTGCTCGAGGCGGCCGGTCGCAACGTCAGCCGCGGCGCCCCCGGGGTCTCCCTCTTCGAGACCGGCACGGTCGCGTTCCCCTCCGAGAACGGTCCGGCCCCGATCTACGGCGTGCACACGCGTCCCTCCGACGCCGAGCTGGAGAAGCTGCTCGAGGCGCTGCCCGTGCAGCCGCTGCACCTCGCCGTCGTCCTCGCCGGCGAGCGCTCGCGTGCCGGCTGGTGGGGCGAGGGCGCCGACGCCGGCTGGACCGATGCGCTCGCCGTGGTCCGCCGCCTCGCCGACGAGCTCGGCGTCCGGATCCAGGTCGCCAACGCCGCCCGGATGCCGTGGCACCCGGGCCGATGCGCGGTCGTCTCGATCGACGAGGTCGTCATCGGCCACGCCGGCGAGCTGCACCCGAGCGTGTGCAAGGCCTTCGGGCTGCCCGCTCGCAGCGCCGCCGTCGAGGTCGACCTCGATGCGCTCATGGCCGCCGCGGTCGACGTCACGCCCGGGCCGGTCTTCTCCACGATGCCGGTCGCCAAGGAGGACGTCGCGCTGGTCGTCGACGCGTCGGTGACCGTCGCCGAGGTCGAGGCTGCGCTGCGCGAGGGCGCGGGGGAGCTGCTCGAGTCGGTTCGCCTCTTCGACGTCTACACCGGTGAGCAGATCGGCGAGGGCCGCAAGTCGCTGGCGTTCGCGCTGCGCTTCCGGGCGCCCGACCGGACGCTCACGGACGCGGAGATCAGCGCGGCGCGCGACGCCGCCGTGGCCGCCGCGGTGGAGCGGGTCGGCGCGGTCCAGCGGACCTGACCGGCGGGTCGGTTGCACAAGAACATGCAGCATCCTGTATGTTCATGCACATGAGCAAGGTTCGGGTCGCGGTCGCCGGTGCCAGCGGGTACGCCGGCGGCGAGGTGCTGCGGCTGCTGCTGGGTCACCCGGGTGTCGAGATCGGTGCGCTGACGGCCGCGAGCAACGCGGGGGAGCGCCTCGGCGCGCTCCAGCCGCACCTGCTCCCGCTGGCGGACCGGGTGCTCGAGCCGACGACGGCCGACGTGCTCGCCGGCCACGACGTGGTCTTCCTCGGCCTGCCGCACGGCCAGTCCGGCGCGCTCGCCGCCGAGCTGTCGGCGCGCGACGCGGACGTCGTGGTCATCGACTGCGGCGCCGACTACCGGCTCGACGACGCCGCGGCCTGGGAGCAGTTCTACGGCAGCCCGCACGCCGGCACCTGGCCCTACGGCCTGCCCGAGCTCCCCGGCAACCGGGACGCCCTGCGCGGCGCGAAGCGGGTCGCCGTCCCCGGCTGCTACCCGACCGTCTCCTCGCTGACCCTGGCCCCCGCGGTCGCAGCCGGGCTCGTCGTCCCCGACGTCGTCGTCGTGGCGGCCTCCGGCACCAGCGGGGCCGGCAAGGCGGCGAAGACCCACCTGCTCGGCAGCGAGGTCATGGGCAACGCCAGCGCCTACGGCGTCGGGGGAGTCCACCGGCACACGCCCGAGATCACCCAGAACCTCGGCCGGCTCATCGACGGTGGCCCGGCCTCGGTCAAGGTCAGCTTCACGCCGCTGCTGGTGCCGATGCCGCGCGGCATCCTCGCCACCTGCTCGGCCCCGCTGGCCCGCCCGGTCACGGCCGAGGAGGCCTACGAGACCTACGCGGCCGCCTACGCCGACGAGCCCTTCGTGCACGTGCTGCCGCCGGGCCAGTGGCCGCAGACCCAGTCCGTGCTCGGCTCGAACGCGGTCCACCTCCAGGTCACGGTTGACGGGGCCGCCGGTCGGCTGGTCGCCGTCGGCGCCGTCGACAACCTCGCCAAGGGCACCGCCGGCGCCGCCGTGCAGTGCATGAACCTCACCCTCGGTCTCGACGAGACCACTGGCCTGAGCACCGTGGGACTGGCACCGTGAGCAACGTGACCAACGACAGCGCCGAGACCCCCGAGCCCTCCGAGACCTTCGAGATCGCCCGCTACCCGGAGACCCTCGCCGTCGTCCGGCTCGCGCCGGGTGCCGAGGTGCCGGCCTGGGCCGAGTCCTCCTCGATCTTCTCGATCACCGCGACCGCCACCGAGACCTCCCTGGTGTGCGCCGGGCGCAACGTGCCGAAGAAGGCCCGGCACGAGAAGCCGCTGACCGCGTTCACCGTCACCGGCACCCTCGACCTGAAGACCCCGGGCATCCTCGCCGGCCTGCTGGCGCCGCTCGCCGAGGACGCGATCCCGGTCTTCGTGATCTCCACCTTCGACACCGACTGGGTCCTCGTGCCCACCGGCCAGGCCGACCGGGCCGAGGAGGCGTGGCGACGATCGGGGCACGCCGTCGCCCCCGCCGTCCCCGCCTGAGACCCGAGCCCCGCGCGCCCCGTACCCGCCGCGGGCACACCCACGAGAAAGTCGAACCATGAGCGTCACCCATCCCGCCGGCTTCGTCGCGGCCGGCGCCGCCATCGGCCTCAAGGCCAGCGGCGGCAAGGACTTCGCCCTCGTCGTCAACCAGGGCCCCACCTTCGACTCCGCCTCGGTCTTCACCAGCAACCGCTGCAAGGCCAACCCGGTGCTGTGGAGCGAGCAGGTCGTCAAGGACGGCGTCGTGCGCGCCGTCGTCCTCAACTCCGGCGGCGCCAACTGCTACACCGGCCCGGAGGGCTTCCTGACCACCCACCAGGTCGCCGAGGAGGTCGGCAAGGTCCTCGGCATCGGCGCCGGCGACGTCGTCGTCTGCTCCACCGGCCTGATCGGCCTCACCAACGACCGGCAGACCCTGCTCGACGGCGTGCACACGCTGCACGCGCAGCTCTCGCCCGAGGGCGGCCAGGCGGCCGCCGAGGCGATCATGACCACCGACACCGTCAGCAAGCAGGTCGTCGTCGAGGCGCCCGACGGCTCCGGCTGGTCGATCGGCGGCATGGCCAAGGGGGCCGGCATGCTCGCCCCCGCGCTGGCGACCATGCTGGTGGTCATCACCACCGACGCCGTCGTACCGGCCGCCGAGCTGGACGCGGCCCTGCGCGCCGCGACCCGGGTCAGCTTCGACCGGCTCGACTCCGACGGCTGCCAGTCCACCAACGACACCGTCACCCTCATGGCGAGCGGGGCCTCCGGCGTCACGCCGACCGCCGAGCAGTTCACCGCCGCGCTCACCGAGGTCTGCACCTCGCTGGCGAAGCAGCTGCTCGCCGACGCCGAGGGCGCCGACCACGAGATCTCGATCACCACCGTCAACGCCGCGAGCGAGGACGAGGCCGTCGAGGTCGGCCGCAGCGTCGCCCGGAGCAACCTCTTCAAGGCCGCCGTGTTCGGCAAGGACCCCAACTGGGGTCGCGTCCTGGCCTCCATCGGCACCACGCAGGCAGCCTTCGACCCGGCCGACCTCGACGTCGCGATGAACGGCGTGTGGGTGTGCCGCAACAGCACGCCGGCCGAGGACCCGTCGCTCGTCGACCTCTCCGGCCGGCAGGTCACGGTGACCATCGACCTCAAGGCCGGCGACGCCGAGGCGACGGTGTGGACCAACGACCTCACCCACGCCTACGTCCACGAGAACAGCGCCTACTCGTCATGACCGAGGAGAAGATGAACCAGCCCGGCAAGCCCGACCCCTACAAGGCCGCGACGCTCGCCGGCGCCCTGCCCTGGCTGAAGGCCTACCACGGCAAGATCGTCGTGGTGAAGTACGGCGGCAACGCGATGACCGACGACCGGCTCAAGCGCGCCTTCGCCGAGGACATCGCCTTCCTCCGCTTCGCCGGGTTCCGCCCGGTCGTCGTCCACGGCGGTGGACCGCAGATCTCGCAGATGCTCGACCGGCTCGGCATCGAGTCCGAGTTCCGCGGCGGCCTGCGGGTCACCACCCCTGAGGCGATGGACGTGGTCCGGATGGTGCTCGTCGGCCAGGTGCAGCGCGAGCTCGTCGGCCTCATCAACGAGCACGGCCCGCTGGCCGTTGGCCTCTCCGGCGAGGACGCGCGGCTGTTCACCGCCGAGCCGACCGGCACGGTCGTGGACGGCGAGGAGGTCGACCTCGGCCTCGTCGGCGAGGTCGCCCAGGTCCGGCCCGAGTCGGTCCTCGACCTGATCGAGGCAGGCCGGGTGCCGGTCGTCTCCAGCGTGGCGCCCGACGTCGACGGCGTCGTGCACAACGTCAACGCCGACTCCGCCGCGGCGGCCCTCGCGGTCGCGCTCGGCGCGGAGAAGCTGCTCGTGCTCACTGACGTCGAGGGCCTCTACCTCGACTGGCCGGACCCCGAGGAGGTCATCGGCGAGATCAGCCCCGAGGCTCTCGAGGAGATCCTCCCGACCCTCGCCAGCGGCATGATCCCGAAGATGAGCGCCTGCCTGCAGGCCGTGCGCGGTGGCGTCGCCCGTGCCACCGTCGTCGACGGCCGCCAGGAGCACGCCGTGCTGCTGGAGCTCTTCACCGACGAGGGCGTCGGCACGCAGGTGCTGCCCGGCGTGACCACCAAGACGCGCAAGGCCCGGGAGGACGTCAAGTGACCACCACGACAGACTGGACCGAGCGGTACGCCGGTGCCCTGATGAACACCTTCGGCCCGCCGAAGCTCGTGCTGGCCCGCGGCGAGGGCGCCCACGTGTGGGACGTCGACGGCCGCGAGTACGTCGACCTGCTCGGCGGCATCGCCGTCAACGCGCTCGGCCACGCCCACCCGCGGCTGGTCGAGGCGGTGACCACGCAGCTGCAGACGCTCGGCCACATCTCGAACTTCTTCGCCAGCGCTCCGCAGGTCGCCCTGGCCGAGCGGCTGGTCACCCTGCTCGGCACCGACGGCCGGGTCTTCTTCACCAACTCCGGCACCGAGGCCAACGAGGCCGCCCTCAAGCTCACCCGCCGCACCGGCCGGACGAAGGTCGTCGCGACCACCGGCTCCTTCCACGGCCGGACCATGGGGGCGCTCGCGCTCACCTCCAAGCAGGCCTACCGCGAGCCCTTCGAGCCGCTGCCCGGTGACGTCACCTTCGTCGAGTACGGCGACGTGGCCGCCCTCGAGGCCGCCGTCGACGACGCGACTGCCGCCGTCATCGTCGAGCCGGTCCAGGGCGAGGCGGGCGTCATCGTGCCGCCGCGCGACTACCTGCCCTCCGCCCAGCGCATCGCCCACGAGCACGGCGCCCTGCTGTGGCTCGACGAGGTGCAGACCGGCATCGGCCGCACCGGGGCCTGGTTCGCCCACCAGCACCCCGACCTGGTCTCCGGCACGGTCGTGCCGGACGTGGTGACCCTCGCCAAGGGCCTCGCCGGCGGCATCCCGATCGGTGCCTGCATCGCCACGGGCGGTTCGGGCAAGCTCTTCGACCCCGGCAACCACGGCACGACCTTCGGTGGCAACCCGGTCGCGTCCGCGGCCGCCCTCGCCGTGCTCGACGTCGTGGGCGAGGAGGGCTTCCTGGGTCGGGTGACCGAGGCCGGCGTGCGGTTGAAGGCCGCCGCCGCGGCCGACCCGCGGGTCGTGGAGACGCGGGGGGCCGGTCTCCTCGTCGGGCTCACCCTCGCTCAGCCGAAGGCCGCCGAGGTGGTGACCGCCGCGCAGGACGCGGGCTTCATCATCAACGCCGCGACCCCGGAGCGGATCCGCTTCGCCCCGCCGCTGGTGCTCACCGACGCGGACATCGACGCCTTCGGTGCCGCCTGGCCCGCCATCCTCGACGCCGCCGGCGTGGCCGTGGACGGGGGTGCGGCATGATCCGCTCCTTCCTGCGCGACGACGACCTCACCCCGGCCGAGCAGGCGGAGGTCCTCGCCCTCGCCGCGAAGCTCAAGGCCCAGCCCTACGACCACAAGCCGCTAGCCGGTCCGCGCACCGTCGCCATGGTCTTCGACAAGCCGACCCTGCGCACCCAGGCATCCTTCGCCGCGGGTATCGCCGAGCTCGGCGGCAACCCGATGCTGGTCGACGGCGCGCTGGCCGGCATCGGCAAGCGTGAGTCGGTGGCCGACGTCGCCCGGGTGCTGGGTCGGCAGGCCTCGCAGGTCGTGTGGCGCACCTACGCCCAGTCCGACCTCGAGGAGATGGCGACGATGTCCGGCGTGCCGGTCATCAACGCGCTCACCGACGAGTTCCACCCGTGCCAGCTGCTCGCCGACCTGCTGACGGTCCAGGAGCACAAGGGCGGCCTCGCCGGCCTCACCGTCGCCTTCCTCGGCGACGCGGCCTGCAACATGGGCAACTCGTGGGCGCTGGCCGGCGTCACCGCGGGGATGCACGTCCGCTTCGGCTGCCCCGAGGGCTACGCCCCGGACGCCGGGGTGCTCGAGCAGGCCTCGGCCCTCGGCGCCGCCACCGGCGGCAGCGTCGCCGTCACCACCGACCCGGCTGCCGCGGTCGAGGGCGTCGACGTCGTCGTGACCGACACCTGGGTGTCGATGGGCAAGGAGGACGAGGCGGCCGCCCGCCGCGAGGTCTTCAGCCCGTACGCCGTCACCGAGGACCTCGTCGCGCAGGCGCGGCCGGACGCCGTCGTCATGCACTGCCTGCCCGCCTACCGCGGCTCCGAGATCGCCGCCGCGGTGATCGACGGACCGCAGAGCGTCGTGTGGGACGAGGCCGAGAACCGACGGCACGCCCAGAAGGCCGTGATGGCCTGGCTCCAGGCCCACGTCGACCAGCCCGGGAAGACCGGCTGACGTGAGCGAGCACGCCCTGACCCCGCTGACGAAGAACGCCCGCCAGGCGCTCATCGTCGAGCTGCTGGAGAGCAACGAGGTGCGCTCCCAGCCCGAGCTGTCCGACCTGCTCGGGCAGCGTGGCGTGCACGTCACCCAGGCCACCCTGAGCCGCGACCTCGTCGAGCTCGACGCGGTCAAGGTCCGCGCCGCCAGCGGCGCACTCGTCTACGCCGTCCCCGCCGAGGGCGGCGACCGGACCCCGCGCGCCCCGGTGCTGGGGGAGAGCCCCGCGTCCCAGCACCGCCTCGGCCGGCTCTGCTCGGAGCTGCTCGTCAGCGCCGAGTCGAGCGCCAACCTCGTCGTCCTGCGCACCCCGCCGGGCGCCGCCCAGTTCCTCGCCAGCGCGATCGACAAGGTCGAGATCGCCGACGTCCTCGGGACCATCGCCGGAGACGACACCGTGCTCGTCATCGGCCGTGACCCCGCCGGGGGAGACGCCCTGGCCCACCGATTCACCTCCCTTGCCGAAAGGAACGAAAGTTGAGCAAGGTCCTGACCTCCCTGCCCGTGGGCGAGCGCGTCGGCATCGCCTTCTCCGGCGGCCTCGACACCTCTGTCGCCGTCGCGTGGATGCGCGACAAGGGTGCGATCCCGTGCACCTACACCGCCGACATCGGCCAGCCCGACGAGCCCGACATCGCCGGGGTCCCCGAGCGGGCGAAGCAGTACGGCGCCGAGATCGCCCGCGCCGTCGACATCAAGCCGCAGCTGGTCGAGGAGGGCCTGGCCGCGCTCGCGTGCGGCGCCTTCCACATCCGCTCCGGCGGCAAGGCCTACTTCAACACCACGCCCCTGGGCCGCGCCGTCACCGGCACCATGCTCGTGCGCGCGATGCAGGCCGACGGCGTCAACATCTGGGGCGACGGCTCGACCTACAAGGGCAACGACATCGAGCGGTTCTACCGCTACGGCCTCATGGCGAACCCGGAGCTGCGCATCTACAAGCCCTGGCTCGACGCGGCGTTCGTGGAGGAGCTCGGCGGGCGGCACGAGATGAGCGAGTGGCTCGTCGAGCACGGCCTGCCGTACCGCGACTCCACCGAGAAGGCCTACTCCACCGACGCCAACATCTGGGGCGCGACCCACGAGGCCAAGGTGCTCGAGCACCTCGACGTCTCGCTCGAGGTCGTCGAGCCGATCATGGGCGTGAAGTTCTGGGACCCCTCGGTCGCCATCGAGACCGAGGACGTCGCGGTCACCTTCGAGGCCGGCCGCCCGGTCGCGATCAACGGCCAGCGCTACGACGACCCGGTCGCCCTCGTGCTCGAGGCGAACGCCATCGGCGGCCACGGCCTGGGCATGTCCGACCAGATCGAGAACCGCATCATCGAGGCCAAGTCCCGCGGCATCTACGAGGCGCCCGGCATGGCGCTGCTGTTC
>NZ_VLJQ01000059.1:0-61125 GCF_007829375.1 Nocardioides sp. J9
GTAATTCTGGTCGCACTGATTTGTCGGAGGGTCGCTTTCGTAGTCGTCGCAGTCGGTCCACGCGAGTGCCCCAGATGCGATATTCCCCTGAGTCCACACCACATCCGTCTCGCCCGCGCCCGTCAACTGGCAGGKCGAACTGGAATTGACGTTAACCTGCGTGGGATCAAGTGCGTTCCATGCTGCGGCGTCGATGTTCTCCTCGAGGTCAGCAGACACGGAACTCCCCAGACAATACGAGTGCGGATCCTCATCGGGGTGCGCACCAGTGTTGCCGTCTTGGGAACCTCACTCGTCAGCCATGGCTGGAGCAACGACGAGAAATCCTAGGCAGACAACGGCTGCCGAGCCGAGACAGAGACTACGCATTCTCAATGACCGCACTGGCGGACCCTCCCTCGCAACGACGCTTCGACCGACGCCATCGGATTCGCTCTTGGCCGATCGATAGCGACTCTACACCAGTGTGACGCGTGTCACTCTCGGCTGGTTCCGGGGTTGACACTGGATCCCATCGCGCGGAGTTCGAGACTCTCCCGCAGCTTCATGCGCCGCCTCAGCCTGAATCCACCGTTGGGGGCGTCGGGGTGAGCGTGGCGTAGAACGAGAATGCCCTTGCTGGGCGGGAGAATCGGAGTTCTCACACAACCGTTTCGCCACCGAGCAAGGGACACCTCGTAAGTGCAACCTTCCCACAAGGTCCGGCCCGTGTTCGATGACCCCAACCTGGTGTCGTCGGCTGGTCTGGTTCCCGCGCTGCGGCTGGCCGAGTCCGCTGGCCTGTACGACCTTCTCGCCGGGGTGACGGTGCCCTCGCCGAACGCGTCGGCGAAGGCGGCGTGTGTGGTGGGCGGGATGCTGGCCGGTGCGGACTCGATCGACGACATGGACCTGCTGCGGCACGGCGGCATGACTCGGTTGTTCGGCGGGGTCCGGGCGCCCTCGACGCTGGGGACGTTCCTGCGCTCGTTCACCCACGGACACGTCCAGCAGCTCGACGCTGTCAACGCCGCCTTGCTGGCGGGGCTGACCGAGCGGGTCCCGGGGCTGCTTGCCGGTGGAGACGGGTTCGCCACGGTCGACCTCGACGACACCGTCCGCGAGGTCCACGGCCACGCCAAGCAGGGCGCCGCGTTCGGATACACCCGGCAGCGGGGCCTCAACATCCAGCTCGCCACGATCTCGACGCCGCTGGCCGCGCCGGTGATCGCCCGGGCGAGGCTGCGGTCGGGGAACACCGCCTCGGCCAAAGGTGCGGGACGGCTGCTGGCCCAGGCCATCACCACCGCTCGTGCTGCCGGGGTGAGCGGGCAGATCCTCGCGCGAGCGGACTCGGCCTACTACGGGTGGGCGTTCGTCGGCACCGCCCTGCGGCACAAGGCGTGGTTCTCGGTGACCGCGCGGATGACCAAGACCGTCACCCGCGCGATCACCGCCATCCCCGCCGGAGCCTGGAGGCCGATCGAGTACCCGAACGCGGTGTTCGACGAGACCGAACAGCGTTGGGTCTCCGACGCAGAGGTCGCCGAGATCGGCTTCACCGCGTTCACCGGCCGCCGCAAGGCCGAGCACGTCACCTGCCGCCTCGTGGTGCGCCGCGTCAAACGACTCCAGCCACTGGCCTCCGACGGCACCGCGCAGGGTGAGCTGTTCGCTGCCTACCGCCACCACGCCTTCATCACCAACACCACGCTGCCGACGGTGAAGGCCGACCAGCATCACCGCGACCACGCCATCGTCGAGCAGGTCATCGCCGAGCTCAAGGACAACGCCTTGGCCCACCTACCGTCGGGGAAGTACACCGCGAACGCTGCCTGGGTCGCGCTCGCGGTCACCGCGTTCAACCTCGCCCGCGCCACCGGCGTCGCCGCATCGCTGCACCGCGCACGATGGGCCACCCTGCGCAAGAAGCTCATCGACGTCCCGGGCCGCATCGCGGCCACCGCCCGCCGGCTCGACCTGCACCTCCCCCTCGGCTGGCCATGGGCATCCGCCTGGGAAGCACTGTGGGCGACCGCGACCGCCCCACCAGCCCCAATCACGACCTGACCACCCAGCCCGCCCGGGCGTCACCCAGAACCACGTGGAAGAGCCGGACAGACCGGCGGCCACCCCCTGCCCAGCCACGCCCCAGGCCTCTCAAGCGCCGTTCAGGGCCGACGAGAAATCATCCATGGTGGATCCGGGCTCAGCCGATCGACGACTGGGCCTCGGAGCGATCGCCACGCGGCAACGAGCGCGACCGCGATGGACTTCGCGTCGTCGGCTAGAACGGCGGTCATGGGGCGACACCCACCCCGGGTCTCCGCGGCCTGTTCGTGGCCTGACGGCGAGAGAGCTTCGCCTTACGCATCCGGCGACGGGTCGAGTCGGCTCCGGACGGTGGGCAGGCCGAGGTTGGTGGCGGTGCGCTGCATCTGGGTGAGTTTCTGTTCGGCGGCGGCGCGGCTGGTTCGCAGGCCGTCGACCTCGCCGAGCCAGCCCCGATTGCTGGCCTCGGCGATCCGGCCGTCGAGGCTGTCGATGATCTGCTGAAGCCGTTGGTGCTGTGCGGGGTCGGGACGGAGCATGGGGCAGCGGATGCAGGCGTGTTCGTGTTGGCAGCCGGTGCCGTAGGCACGCCCGCAGGTGCCGAGTTCGAGTTTGCGTTGGGCGAAGTGGCCGAGGAACTCGTCCCATTCGCTGTCGGTGGGTTCGCGGTACTCCTGAGACGGCCGCAGTGCTCGCCGGCGGGCGATGTAGGCACGGTGGTGCTCGATCACGTCCTGGTCGTAGACCGCCGCATAGGTCTGGGTCGTCGCGATCGAGTCGTGGCCCAGGATCTTGGCGGTGATGTGCACGGGCAGGCCGGACGCTACGGCCTCGGTGGCGAAGATCCTTCGGAAGTCGTGGGGGCTGAACTTGGCCGGTGTGCCGCCGTTGTTGGTGATCTTCGCGGTGGTGACCAGCTCGTCGAGCAGCTTGATGACGTAGGAGGAGCTCATCGCGGTCCTGCCTATCCCATAGGGCCGTTGAAACAAGTACGGAAGCTCGGGGCTGTGCACGCGTTCGGCGCTGTCGTAGCGGCTGACCAGCGGCAGCTGCTCGTTGTCGCCGCGGACGTGGGAGATGATCTCGGCGAACGCCACTGCGAGCTCGGGGCCGATGACCAAGAGCCGCTCCTTGTCGGTCTTGGACGGGGTGATCTGCAGCATCGGGATCACCTCACCAGTCGAGGGCAGCCGGTAGGACACGAAGGAACGGTGGGTGATCTCGAGGACTTCCTCGATGCGTGCCCCGGTGTGACGCAGCACCTCGACCAGCGCCCACGCCCAGAACGCCCGGTCGGCCTCAAGGCTTAGGTTCCGGCGATTGTCCTGCGGCCGGTCGCTGGTGCCGCCGGACTCCGGATTGTCGACGTAAACGTGGCCACGACTGACCTTCCGGCCGCGGCTCCCGTCGTCGCTCAGGGTCGCTCGTCGTAGCGTGTGACCATCCTGGGTGAACGACTGGCCGGGCGGGGTCGCTGCGGCGGCATCGTGCAGTTCCTTGGCTGCCGCTCGGGTGTCGCTGGCTGCGTCGACGAGCCGTGGAAGTAGGGGCGCGAGTTCCCGGATGCGCTGGTGGGTGCGCGACCGCGACTGCTTGAGCATCTTGGTCATGCCGGCCAGGTCGCGGGAGTTGACCGGGGAGGGTGCGGCCCAGGTGGCCCATCGGGCGGAGTCCTCCAGCGCCCAGTGGGAGAGGTCGGCGTAGAAAGCACGGACGGCCATGAGGATCGTGTAGGGGTCCTCGCGCTTCTTCCCGACGCGGTTGCTGCCGTACAGCACCGGGCCGCTGAGCCTGGTCTTCCAGCGACGCGCGACCTCGTCGGTCAGGTGCAGGGACTCGATGCCGGGCTCGTGGATCTCCAGGTCGCGCCAGAACAAGAGGACGAGCTTGGCCGCGAGGTAGCGGATGGAGTTGTAGTCCATCGCGGCACGGCGTTCGTAGAGGTAGGCGACGAACAGGTCTCTGACCGGACGGCACACGACGTCGTAGCGGTCGACCATCTCCTCGATCGTCAACTGCCCTCGCCGTGACGCGGCGAAGATGGTCGGCGGGCTGTCGGCCGGCAGGATCGCGGCCTCCCGGAGCAGCGTGTACCAGCGGGGGTGAGACCGGCCACGGTAGCCGTCTTGCGCACGGTGGGCCTCGATGCAGTCCGGCAGGGTGATGTCGCCCAACGTGCCGCCGTTGTGGACCAGCATCCTGGTGAGCTGGTTCAACGCCTGGCGCCGGTCGCTCGGCAGCATCCGCGCATCCGCGTCGCAAAGACGCTCCATGTCGGCGAACCCCGCGGGATCACGCAGCGTCCGGAGCCGTTCGTAGAGTCTGGGTGTGGCCTGGGTCGCGTAGAGCCAGGAGTAGTCGGGACGGATCACGTCCAGCAGCAGGAGCCTGCCCGCAGCAGCGACAAGGTGCCCGTGTCTGTCGGGCTCGGCGGCCAAGGCGGTCCAGTCCCTTCCGGCTGCGTCCGCACCGGAGGCGTGCCACCGTTGCTGCCACGACTCCCCGGGGAACCTCAGCAGCCAACCGAGGAGGGTTTCCGCGAACAACACCTGGCTGCGGATCTGCTTCGACAACGTGGTGCCGTTCGCGGATTCCAGGTCGCGGACCGCGGCGAGCAACTCCTCATAGCTCATCTGGGAGGCGGCCCACACTGTCGGCCGGGCGATCGCCGGCGTCGGAAGCGTCGGGGTCGGCGCCTTGGGGCGTAGGCCACCGTTGTTGGCGGGCACGTTGCGCGACGGGCGCGCGGCCTTCTGAAGGTGGGCGACCGGGTCGATGTGGTCGCTCATGGCCGTGTCCCGCCGAACAGCACCGCCAGCACCTCGGCGGAGTATCCCGCCGTGTCCACAGGCGGTGGTGGTGTGGACGGCCGTTCAACCCGGTCGCGGTGATGGGCCAGCACGCGGGCGACGACCTCTTCCTCCCGCGGACGCAGATAGAGCTGGGTCGTGGTGATGTGGGCGTGGCCCAGCACCCACTGCACATCGGTCAACGACATGGCGGGGTCGTCGACCATCCGCTGAGCGGCGGTGTGCCTCAGGTCGTGCAGCGTCCAGGCCGTGCCCAGCGACTCGTTCGCCCGTTGCAGCATTCGCCGGGCTGCCGAGTAGGTCAGCGGGCGCACCGGACGTCGCCGGGTCAGCCACAACGCCTGCTCGCCGGCCGGACGCTCGGTCTGCTGCTCGTAGAGCCGAAGCCACACGAACGCATCCGCGGAGGCGGGTAGCCACTGCAACCGGCCCGAGCCCTTCCGACGTACGCCGATGCGCTGGTCGCCGGGATTCACGAGGTCCACGGTGACGCCGAGGAGTTCAGAGGCGCGGGCACCGGTCGAGACGTAGAACGCCAGCAGGGCACGGTCCCGGTCCGAGCGCAACGTAGCGAACAGCTCGTCGAAGAGCCCGTCGGGCAGGTGGCGAGGAATCCGCTCAGGCATCTTCTGCCGCAGTGGCGCCCGCGGTCCTGGCGCGAAGGGCTGCATCGGATTGTGATGCGCTTGGGACCTCCGTCCGGCTCGATGGACGGCGTCGGGGACCGGGTTGACCAGTGGCCCGTCGCCGGCGCGGGTCCGGTCGGCGTAGAACATCTTGACCACCGCGAGGGCGTGGTTGATCGTCGCCGGCGCGTACCCGCCCGGCCGGCCTGCTGGGCCCACCAGCCGCATCCACAACACGAAGTCGCGTGCCTCGATCCGGCCCGCGCGCTGCCAAGGCACCTCGATGACAGCCAGGAACCGCCACCAACGCAGCAGCGCCAGGCCATAGGACCGCAGCGAACTGAAGCTCGCGCCGCAGGCCACCATCGTGGCGAAGAACTCGCTGACCTCTTCGACCGGCTCGCCAGTCGCATCCAGCAGCACCGTGCCCGGCGCCGCGTCGATGCTGGCCACGGCGCCGATGGTCGGGACGACCAAAGCCGTCACGTCACGCTCCATCCCAGATGTCCTTCCGCTCGTCGTCGCGACGAACGGCAGCACGCAAAGCCTCGGGAACGGCGGACATCCCCATCGACCGGCGAGTCGTGCCGCACTGGTCGCCCGGGGACGGCTCAGGACACTCCAGTTGGTGCGGTCAATAGGTCGTGGGCAGCCAGGCTCTGCACCGCGGCGCAGCTGAGCCCGGTGAGGGCGGCCCGGGCGAACACCACGGTCACCGGGTGTCCCGCCCGGAAACGGGTCACCGTCAGCCCACCGTCGCCCACAACGCGCTCCGGGGCACCGGTGGGCGCACCGAGGATCGCGACGACGTCGGTGGCAGGCGCTGCGACGTTCGCGAGCTCCGCGACGGCCGCCATCGCAGCTGCGGCCCGCTGCTGCAGCGCCTGGTCGACCGACTCGGCGGCCCGACGGGTACGCCAGCCGTACGACCAGGCGAGCAGGACCTTGGCCAATGCCGCGACCACCAGGACGGCGCCACCCAGGTAGGCGATCGCCACGACGATGAGGAGGGCGTAGGCCGCTGGGTCGGGCACGGCTCTTCGGCCTTGACGGCCGCAGTGGTGGGATCGCTCAGAATCGCTCTGAGACAACGCGCCGGCGCCACCGAGCCCGTCAGGCCGGGTTCCTGGTCTCTCAGCGGCGCTCTGAGGCCGATTCGTGCACTGGGCGCAGGCTTCGGCGTCATCTCGACGCGGTGGGAGCGAGGTCCGCTACCTCGTTTGCCGGCGTCGTCGACGCCGGCGCACGGTCCTCGGCCGCGCGGCCGCGGGCGGCTGTCGCGGGCTCCTCGAGGTCCTCGCTCGGCTCCACGAGCTGGCGGTGCTCCTCGGCGCCGGGGACGCCGTAGCGACGCTCGGCCATCGCCTCGACCTGCGCGACGGCGTTCCACACGTGTTCGCCGGAGCCGTGGGAGTAGCAGGCGTTGAGGTGCTCGCGCGCGTGGCCGAGCTCCTTCTTGCTCGAGCGTGGGTGCTCCCCGAGGGCCTTGAGAGCGCGCTGCGCGCGACCGATGGCCTCCGAACGCTCCCTCGCCTGCATCGTTGCCTCTGTCATTCCCTCGGTCCCTTCTCAGTTCGGGTGCGCGGCTGCGCACCGAGCGGGTCGTCCTTGATCTCGCCGGTGTCCAGGTCGACCTCGACCAGGCGCGGTCGACCGACCGGCTCGGGCTGCTCATAGGCCCGTCGGTTGGCGGGCAGCGCGTCGACGTCGTGGGCGAAGGCGTTCTCACGCCGCTGGGTGCTGGCCTCGCCCAGGTGCTCGTTGTGTCGCGGCTTGGCCGGCCAGCTCTTGTGCTCGTCGTCGCAGTGGGCCCGCAGCCTGCTGCGCACGCGGTCGGTGAAGGCGGGCAGGCAGTAGCGGTGCCACTCCTCAAGCGCGTCGCTGGTCATCGCCAGCCCGGCGCGGCGACGCTGGTCGGCCAGCACCGCGATCTCGTGGACCAGGTGCGGGTGCAGGGGCCAGCAGCTGGGGATGAGCCCGGAGACGTCCCAGGTGTACTCGCGGTTGAGCCAGATCACGACGTCCTCGAGCCACTCCCACAGCTGGTGCCGCAGCTCGGGGTCCAGGCACGTGGCCGGCTCCCAGGGCCGCGGCAGCAGGGCGTGGTTGCCCAGAATCTTCTTCTGCTCCTCGGTGCCATTGATGGCGATGTGGAGCTCGCGGTAGGCCAACCGGACCCGCTCCCCGGGCACGGGGAACGGGAACACCATCGGGCTGGGCGCGGCCCCTCGGGCCTGTTCGGTCGTCACAGCTCACTCCTGGTCGGTTCGGTCTCGTCGTCGACGAAGCCGAGGCGGCGCGCCTCGACCAGGGCGGCGGTCGCCCGGGCCTCGGGGGTGATGACCATGCGGCGGTCGTTGGTGGGCCGCGCGCGCAGCGCCCGCTGGTCGGCCAGGAGCCGCTCGCCGGCCTTGCCCTCCACGCAGCGGTGCAGCTTGGCGATGATCGGCTTGCCGTTCTCCGCGATCACCAGGGCCCGCCGCTCGGGCAGCTGGCGGACCTCCTCGGGCCGCATGATGGGGATGTCGTCGCCGGAGAAGTTGCGGCTACCGCCGTTGAACCCGCCGGTGGAGTGGGTGACGCGGCCGATGCGGACTGTTCCGAGCAGGTCGGAGATCTCCTGGTTGAACGCGACGTCCTTGGACCCGCCGAACATCACCAGGGTGTTGGTGAGCCCGATCAGTGCCCGGGCCTCGTGCTCGCCGAAGATGCTGGTCAGCTGGGGACGGGTCTGGGCGGCCCAGATGAACGACAGGCCCAGCGCGCGCTCGTTGGCCATCCGGGTGCGCAGGGTCGGTAGCGGTGCGGTCGAGGGCAGCTCGTCGAGCACCGAGACCAGGGGCGGGCACAGCCGGCCGCCCCACGGTGAGCTGTTGGCCAGCAGCAGCCCGGTGTCCAAGACGTGCTCGGCCACCGCGGTCATCAGCGGGCTGGCCGAGGCGTAGGGGTCTTCGCGGCCCAGGAGGTAGATGGTGCCGCGTCGACGGATCACGTCGGCCAGGTCGGTGGCCGGGTGCCCGTGGCTGGGGACGCAGCGGCGGCGGATGTCGGCCTGGAAGAACAGGGACACCGCCTGCTGCACCGTGGTGATCGTGTTGCCCGCGGTGCGGTCGTCGCCGTTGAGTGCCCCGTGCAGCAGGCCGTGCCAGAAGGGCTCGGCGTGCGGGTGGCGCCGCAGGATCTCCATCGGCTGGCTGGCCGCGGTCGGGTTCGCGACCCACTGCAAGACGTCCTCGAGGGTCTTGCCGGTCAGGGCCGCGGCGTGGAAGTAGCCCTGCAGCACCTTCGCCGACTCCGCGGCGTAGAACCGGGCAGCATCATCCCCGGTGCCGCCGGTGATCGCACCCTTGACGGTGCCGGCGGTGAAGGCCTTGGCTCGCCGCTCGGCGACCTTGGGGTCCACACAGCCGGCGATCGGGTCCCAGATCAGCTCGTCGATGACGCCCTCGGCCAGCCCGAACGGGTCGAGGACCACGCACGGCCGGTCGTCGCGGGAGCGTTCGGTGAGGCTGAGTAGCAGGTCCTCGACCTTCGTCAGGGTGACTAGGGCAGCGCCCGGGGCACTGAGCAGCGCCGGGGTGAGCAGGTCGAGGGTCTTGCCGGAGCCCTGCGGGCCGATCACTCCGGCGGTGCGGTCCCACGGCACCCACAGCTCGCCGCCACGCGGCTCGTGCGCGTCCCCGATGCGCCAGCCCACGTCCCACGGGTTGAACCTCAGCTTCATCGCTCCTCCTTCGTCCGGCGGCCGTTCAGGAGCCACGGGCTGAGCCCGTGGCCGAGCTGCGGCCCGGTCTGTTCGGTGAGGTCGCCGGCTGTGCGCTGAACGGGTGCCGCCGTGGCGGTGGCGTGCTTGCCGGAGAGGTCGGGCCGGACGATGCCGGCGACCTTGCGCAGCCGAGTGACGCCCAGGATCTTCTCGGCCTCTGCGGCGGTGGCCATGCCGCGCATGCGTCCCGGGCCCCACCGCTGGTAGGCCCAAACGCCGACCCAGATGGTGGCGCTCAACAGCGCGACCTCGGTCATTGCGAGGCTGACCCAGACCAGGCCGCGGCCAGCCAGGCCGTCCGGTGCTGTTGTGGGCAGGCCGGCGTCGGCGTGCCCGCCGAGCACGCTGGGGAGGCTGGTCCAGAAGGCGGTGCCGATCGGTGAGGGGAACGCGCCGGCGTTGGCGTCGGGCCACGTCCAGCCGGCGCCGGCGAGCAGGTTCGCGACGGAGCGGCCCAGTTGGATGCCGATGACGATGACGAACAGGGCCGCCAGGGCCACGGCTACAGGGATCTCCCAAGTCCAGGGGTAGGGGTCGCGTCGTCGCTCTCGCTGCATTGGATTCCACCTCCAGGAATCGTGGGTGGTCGAAGTTCTGGCTGGTCACCTATGTGTCGGGAGGGCCTGGCAGCGATCACACGGACCGGCTCGGCTTCGAGGCGTTTTCAGCCAGCCAGGTCGAGGGGTCGACGTTGTCGGGTCCGTAGATGGAGCCGTTCTCGAGGTGGACCTCGAAGTGAAGGTGGCACCCGGAGCCGTTTCCCTCCTTGCCGACCTCACCGATCGGCTCGCCGGCAGCGACGGTCTGGCCGCGGCTGACGGTGACGCTCTGCATGTGCGCGTACCAGGTGGTCAGAGAGCCGGCGCCGGTGGTGACTTTGACCAGCTGCGGGCCGGCCCAGCTCTGGCTGGTGTCGATCTCGATGGTTCCGGCGTGCGCGGCGTAGACGGTCGTGCCGCACGGGGCGGAGAAGTCGGTTCCGGTGTGCCAGTTGGTCCAGTAGGGGCCGGTGTCGTGCCAGTTCTTCCGGTCGGTGCCGATGTACTGCGCGGGCACCGGGTAGACCACCTCGTCGCAGGACGCGCCCTCGAGGCCGACCGGGGAGACCTTGGCGTTGGGGAGCACGTTGATGTGGTGGTGGTCGAGGTGGTTCGCGGTGGCCGAGCCTCGGTCCTCCATTTGTCGCCAGCCCTCGTCGGCTCGCGCGACCGACCAGATGCGCTGGTACCAGATGATGTAGTCGATCCCGAGCTCGCGGGCGTGGGCCTGGGCGTACGCTACGAGCGCGTCGCCTTGGGCCTTGCCGGCGGGCGTCAGCGGGACCATGAAGTCGGCCGCCAGGCCGGCCGGGTGGCCGTGGGGGTCGGTGGCGCTCTCGCGGTAGCCGCCGACGGTCTTGATGTCGAACATGGGGCCGAGGATGTTGACCAGCTGCGTCAGCTGCGGCTTGACCGGGCCGAGGTTGTAGTTGGTCTCGGTCGCGACCGCGCAGCCCGCGCTGCTGCCGGCGGTGGTGGCGACCACGAGTGGGTGGTCGGCGAGCTTGTTGGCTTGGGTGCTGTTGTCGACCTGGGCGCTGGCCCAGGTGAGGTTGGCGCCGTAGATGTGGTCGATCGGCGCGTCCTGCTTGGGCTTCTTGCAGGGCTCCGCTGATCCGCCGAAGGCGTTGCTCAGCTCAGGGGTCAACGCGCAGTGTGAGGAGTTGTTGCCGTCCTTGCCGTCGTTGAAGTCGCCCAGGATCACCGCCGGGGTTCCGGTGCCGGCGAGCTCGGTCATGGTGGCCAGCTGGCGGCGCAGCGCCTCCTTGCGGTGCCCGGCAGCGTTCCCTTGCGTGTTGGCGGGGTTGTGGATGCTCCAGACCCAGATGACCTGCCCGGCGTTGACGCTGTCGGCCGCACCCGTCAGCTGGACGACCGGCATCCCGACCTCCTTGCCGTTGAAGTACGGGATCTGGACGAGGCGTGAGTCGGTCATCTCCCAGCTGCCGCGGTCCCAGATCACCTTGTTCTGGGTGTTGCCGGTGGCCGGGTACATGCCCCACTTAGCCGAATAGCGGTCAGCCAGGGCCTTGGCCTGGGGGCCGTGGACCTCCTGGAGTCCGGCGACGGTGACGCCGGCGTTCTCGATCGCGCTGAGTGCCCCGGGCAGCCGCTTGTCCCAGGTGGCGTACCCGGCTTTCTCGTTGCCGCCGCCCGCCTCGTTGTCGGTGTGGCCAGCGCCCAGGATGTTCAAGGTCCCGACGGTGATCGGGTTGACGGTGTCCTCGCAGTTGCTCGCGTTCGAGACCGCGCCGTCGACGTCTGGCAGGTCGGGTAGGGCGCCGCCGAGGAGGTCGGTGATGTCACCGGCGACGTCCCACTGGGCGTAGGCGTCGGGGAAGCCGGAGCGCTGCACGGCCTGGGCCGCCTGCGTGAGCGGCATGTCCTGCCAGCCGGGGATGTCGAGCAGGCCGGGGTTGCCGGTGTGCTGGGCCTTGCCGAAGAAGGCACGCGCGGCGAGCACTGGGTTGGTGACCTCGGCACGGCTCCCCCAGCCGGTTGAGGGACGCTGCTGGAACAGGCCGCCGGAGTCGCGGTCGCCGCCTGTGAGGTTGACCAGCTTGGACTCTTGGATCGCGGTGGCGATCGCGATCTGCAGCCCGTATCGGGGAACCTGGAGGTCGCGGGCGACCTGGGCGATGGTGATCGCGTTGCGGGCCTGCTCGGTGGTCAGGGTCGGGTAGCTCGAGGCGAACCGCAGTCGCATCAGCTGGGCGAGCACGTCGCCGGACGGGGGCTCGGCCGACGTCCTTGTGGTGTGGGCGGCGTTCACCACACCTTCGCTGGTGGCCGCGGTCGTGGGGGCGCTCTCGGGGCCGGCGCCGTTCATTGCGATGCGGGCGGCGATCCAGTGGTGGTCGGAGACCATGGTCCCGTCCCAGCCCTGCGCTAGGCGGACGCCTTGGTGCTGGGGGAAGAAGATGAAGTCGACCGAGTGGTTGTGCCGGCCTTCATCTTGGCGGCCGCCGTCCACGGGAGGTCGGTGTAGGAGGCGTGGGTGTTCATGTCGCCGCCGATGAGCACCGGGCCGTGGGTGGCCAGGGAGTTGCGCAGCTGCAGCAGGATGTCCATGCCGGCGCCGTACTGCTGGGGCCGGGTCAGCGGCGGGTTGCCGTGCTGGCGGGGGTACTTGTGCGGGTTGGTCATGTGGTGGGTGGAGATCACCGACACCACGGCGCCGTCGGCGGCGCGTTCGAGGATCACCCAGGTGGCGAACCGGTCCCAGGTGACCGGGCGGCCCGTGTAGTAGGTGTTGTCGTCGATGGCGAGGGTGACCCGGCCACCGTTGGCCTTGGACCAGGTGTCGCGCTTCCACAGCACGACGTTGCCCATCGAGTTGTTGTCGCCGGTGTGGTCGGCGACCCGGAACGCTCCGTAGCCGGGGGCGGCGGCCTCGATCTGCGCCAGGCTCCAGCCGCTGGCCTCGTTGAGGCTCACGAAGTCGGGGTTGGTCGACAACACCCGGGGCATGGAGGCGCGGAAGCCGTCGAGGCCGGAGCGGCGCGGGATGTTGGCCTGCGCCATGGTGATGTTGCCCTTGACCGGGCCGCCCACGGGGCCGTCGATGACACCGAGGTCGCCGAGCTCGGTGGGTGCGGTCTCGCTGGTCTGGGTGCGGCACTCGGCGGCCGCGGTCGTCGTCATGACCACCATCAGGGTCACGACGAACGGCAGGGCCATGAAGACGATCAGGACCGGCAGTCCGGCGAGGAGTAGCTTCTTCACGACAGGTCAGTCCCGAGCGCCTCAGCCGGCGGCCTCGATGGCCTCGTTGGTGTAGTAGAGCTTCTTCTCCAGCGGGTGGAGCACCGTCTGGACCTTGTAGGTGGCGTCTCCGACGCACCACAGCGCGCGGCCCTTGTCCTGCATCGCCCACCCGGAGACGAGGTCCTGGGCGATCGGGCCGAAGCCGAGCATCGAGTCGAGCTCGCGCGCGACGCGCGGCTTCTGGCCGCCGAGGATCTTGACGTCGGCCAGCTCGAGGAGGTCCTTGGCGATCATCGCGGCCTGGGAGTCGGCGTCGCCTACCGAGAGCAGGTCGGACGGCTTGTGGAGGTTGGCGAACTGGATGTCGCCGCCCTTCCCGGCCATGCCGCGCGAGAGCCGCAGGTCGGCGTCGAAACTCATCACCGCGGAGACGCCGAGGCGCATCTGCTTCCAGACCTCGTCGCGCACGACGATGCGCAGGTCGCCGGGCTCGGCGATCTCGCGCAGTCCGCGGCCCCAGGAGTTCATGCACAGCAGCGCGATGCCCACCGCCTCGTCGCCGAGTCCATCGAGTCCATCGAGTCGGGAGAGGCTGAACGACTGGATCGGGGCGCGCCAGTCGACCTCGATGTTGGTGAAGTCGTCGAAGAGGCCGGCGAGGGTGCCGGTGACCAGCTCGCCGAGCGCGTTGCGCAGCAGCCGGGTCTGGTCGAGGAACTGGCGGGTGTTCCCGTACTCGCACGCCCGGACGAGTTCCTCGGTGGGGTTGCGCAGCAGGTCCCACAGCCGCGGGATGGTGGTCTCGGTGAGGATCGAGTTGCCGGCGGCGTAGCCGGTGAGGATCGCCAAGGCGTTGCGGACGACGTCGCTCTCGTCGGGTCCGAACGGCACTCGGCGCTGGTCGTCGAGCTTCATGCTGCCGACGAGGCCGCGGATCAGGACCAGCCAGCGCTTGAAGATGATCGTCGTGCGCCGTTGGGCTTCCTCGGCCGAGAGCTTCTCCCAGTCGTGGCCGAGCGGGCCCATGGCCAGCGGGTTGATTCGTGCCCAGAAGCCGGGGGCGATGACGAACGGCTCTACGCCGAGCGCGCGGCACAGTGACTCGTACTCGTCCTTGGGGTCACCCAGGACCAGGGTGCGGTAGCCGAAGGGCATCATCCGGGTGCAGAACGCCTTGGTGGTGCCGGACTTGCCGGTGCCCGGCTTGGCGAACTGGAAGATGTTCGGGTTGGTCGCCGACACGTCGTCGCGCAGCACCCAGCCGAAGGGGTCGCAGTAGAACGAGCCGCCGGAGAGCTGGTCGACGCCCATCTGCGCCCCGGTCGGCGGCAGGGCCGGCGCGGACACGAACGGCCAGAACACCGGTGCCTGGTCACTCGTCATCCGCCAGGCCTGCGCCGGGGCGGTGGCGGGCGCCCAGCCGCGGCCGCGGCGGGCTGCACCGCGGCGCGGGGCGTACTTGAAGATCCGGGGCTCCTTGGCCTCCGGGGCGAGCGGGGGGATCGTGGGCAGGTCGTGGCCGAAGTCGGAGAGCAGGGCGGCCATGTCGCGGCCGCCGCCGCGGTTCCGGCGGGTCGTGGTGGGCATCAGGCGTCTCCGCTCCGGGTCAGGCTCATCCCGACGGGGATGGTCGAGGCGGCGAAACCGACGTCCTGGGCCAGGTCGAGCCGCAGGGGCGCAAACCCGGCGCGGCGGATCGAGGCGTCCAGGCGGCGGCCGAACTCTGTGATCCGCAGCGTCTTGGGAACCGTGACCGTGCACACGGCGTAAGGCCGGACCAGCGCGTTGCCGTGGGCCAGCTTGGCGTCCAGGCCGCGGGCCTTGTGGGCCTCCTCGCGCTGCTTGGCACGGGTCTTGCGGCCGAGCTTCTCGTTCATTCCCTCAGCCAGGTCTGCGGCCCACTCGGCGTTGCCGGACTGCCGGTCGGCCTTGGACTGGGACACGATCGGGAAGGCGACGACGAACGAACGTCGCTCACCGGACTCGCTCGGGGCGAGGATCGGCGCCAGGGCGCCCATCGCCACGCCGCGGGTCGGGAGCTTGATGGTGGAGCTGATCGAGTTCCACGCGTCGTGGCTGTAGTGCCGCACCGTCGCATCGGCTCCCGAGGGCCCGGCCAGCGCCCACGGGACGTCGGCGTTCACGCTCGGGTCCTTCTCTCGCATGGCGAGGGCCTCGACGATGCCGGCGCGATCGCCTGGGGCGAATCCGGTCCGGGACGCCAGGGCGAGCTCCGGCGAGGTGAGCCAGCGGACCGACGTCATCCCCATCGGGCCCCGCAGCTGGGCCTCGATCTCGGCCATGAGCAGGTAGAGCTCGCGGCAGCGGCCCTCGAAGCCACCGCCGGACTCCTTGGCCGACCGGGCGATCCGGGTCTCCGGGACGACGATTGTCACGAACTGCTCGGCGCGGACCGACGCCTGGGTGAGGCCCACTGCGAGGTCGCTGGCGACGATCTCGGACAGCTGGGGGGCGTTGTCGCGACGGTGCTTGTTGACCCACAGGTCGCGCTCGGCGCCGTCCTCGGGGACGGTGCGGACCATGAACAGGATCTCGTCGATCTTCTCGGTGCGGCCGGCGACGTCGAGCAGCCCGGCCAGCGCCTCGCCGTAGCGACTGCGCTCCTCGGTGTCCTTCATGCCGATGCCGGGGTGGACGATCGAGGCGGTGACTGCCCAGGTCTTCGTGGCGTCATCGTGGATCACTCCGACCCGCTGCAGCTGGGAGCCGTGCGGCGGGCCGTCGTGGATCTTGATGCCCTGCAGCACCCCGGGGAGGTCGGGGGTGTCGAGGTCTTCGGCGCGGCCCTCGGTGGCCTTGGCACGGAACGAGGTCCAGCCGAGCAGGCCGCCGATGGCGTACATCGTCGAGGCGAACACCCAGCCAGTGGCCGAGCGGCCCCGGACCGGGATGACGGTGATGGCCAGCAGGAACAGCCAGACCAGGGCGAACAGGAACGCGGAGAACCACGCTCCGCGGCTGATCGCCCAGAACGCCGGCAGGCTGGCCAGCGCCAGGAACATCAGCTGGCCTCCGGAGAGGCCGAAGAACCAGCCGATGCGGTCGCGCTGGTAGTCGGCGTAGATGGTCATCGTCGGTTTCCTTCCGGGTCACTGCATGTCGATCGGGGCTGGTGGCAGGTGGTGCGGCGCATCGGCTACACCGCCACCGGGGGGATCGCGCCGCCAGCTGCACCGGCTCCGCCGGCACCTCCGGCCGCTCCCCCGCCGCCGCCTGCGGCAGGGGTCTTGGGCGCTGCTCCGGCACCACCGCCGCCCTGCCCGCCCGAGCCGCCACCCGAGCCACCGCCGGGTCCGCCGCCGGTGGGCAGCGTCGGCGGGGTGGGCGGGGCAGGCGGGGCAGGCGGGGTCGGCAACGGCGAGTCGTCGTCCCCGCTGTTCTGGGAGCCGGGGTGCGTGCCGCTGCTCTGGTCGCCCGACTGGCCACCGGACTGGCGGCCGCCCATGTTGCTGAAGTCGGGTCCGTAGGTGCTCTGCCCGACGCCGGCCTGGTTGGACTCGTCCGACACCAGGGACGTGGCCTTCGCTCCGGCGCTGCTGACCATCCCGAGCCCGGCAGCGAACGCCTGTCCGACCGGGCCAAAGCTGCCGAGGACGCCCTGGGTGGACTTGTTGAACCGGTCGCCGGTCGAGGCCTCGGCGCTCTGCTCACCCGACGAGCGGCCGTTGCCATCGGTGGTCGAGGCCGCCGAGCCGCCGGCACCGCCGCCGCTGAGCATGCCCTGGAGGCCGCCCTGGATGGCCATGCCCTGCCGGAACGAGGCGCCGCTGGGGGTGCCGGGGTCCACGAACGCCAGGAGCTTGAACAGCGCCAGCGGCGCGACGACGCTGATCAGGATCGTCATGACCGCCGGCAGGGCCGTGCCGAACGCCTTGGCGGTGCCGTCGGCGAGGTGGGCAGCGACGCCGTTGGCGAACTGCACGCCGATGCCCAGCACCATCACCATGAGCACCGGGGTGAATGCCGCGGCGTGGAACCAGCGCAGCGACTTCCAGAACCAGGAGCGGGTGAAGTCGGAGACCAGCCCGGCCGCGGAGAGCGGGCCGGTGGCGACCAGGACAAGCAGCGATGCCGCGCGGGCGAGGTAGACCAGGACGTGTCCGATCGCGGCGATCCACAAGAAGATCCCGAGGAAGGCCAGCGCGGTGGCCACGCCGGCGTCGGTGATGTCGTCGACGCCGAGGCCGGCCATGGGATCCCAGTCGGGCCAGGTCTGCACCTTGAGCAGCGACTTCATCAGCGCCTTGGTGATAGCGCCACAGGCCGCGACGATCATGACGCAGTAGCCGAACCAGCAGGCGCAGACCAGGACGAACTGGCCGGCGCCGATGAACGCCCGCGCGAGGCCCATGCCCTCGCGTTTGAAGGCCGCGGCGCCGAGCTGGATCATCGCCAAGATGACCACCAGGACGAGCGCGAGCCAGAGGGTGAAGGCGTAGACATCCTTGCCGGGTCCGTCGTCGCTCAGGTCGGGGGTCAAGAACAGCTCGCTGAACGTGAGCACGATGCGCAGCACGAACAGGCCGGAACTCCAGACCGCGAGCATTGCTGCGGTCCAGGCATCGGCCGCCGCCTTGGCGATGACGTCGCCGATGTTCTCGAACGGGTTGGGGATGTCACCGAGGCCGGGGATGCCGGCGCCGAAGAGGTCCCCCACGTTCGGGAGTCCGGGGATGCCGGGTACCCCCGGGACGCCAGGGAGTCCGATCCCCGGGAGCCCGGCGTCGCAGATCGCGTCGAGCAGCCCACACCCGCCGACTCCCGGCACCACTCCCCCGACTCCCTTGGCGCAGTCGGTGAGACTGGGGTTTTCGAGGCACTCCTGGACGCCCTCGACCTGGTTCTCGATCTCGTCCTTGACGCCACCGGCCGCGTCTTTGCCGCATTCGACCGGGTCCTTGGCACAGTCGAGGGCGTCGCCGCCGAGGTCGCACAGTTCGTCGGGACCAAGGCAGCCCATCTTGAGGGGGTGGGCCGGCAGCTGGCTTGTGCTCTCGACCGTGGCGATCTGCGCTGTGCTGGCTGCCGTGCTGGTCGCCGGCTCGGCCGCGGCGGCTGGCGGCTGGATGGTCGTGGCGGCTCCGAGAAGCGTGGTGAGGACCAGGACCGCCAGGGCGCCGATGCCCAGCCTGGTGACCCGGTGGAAGAGGTCGGCGGTGCTCACTGGGGTGCTCCGTTGATCGGGATCCAGCCGGCCTGCTTGTACTCCGGGGTGCCCGGCGCGACTGCCTTGGGCTGTCCGGTGGAGACCATGTGCTCGATGTCTGCGGTGCTGCCCTGGACCAGGCGCCAGTCGCCCACGCCGTCGACCTCGAGCCACCGCATGAGCTGGGTGCCGGCGTAGAGGCCGTCGCTGACCTTGCCGTTGGCAGTGGTGAGGGTGACGTAGCTGAGCAGGTTCACCGCGTAGTAGCCGGTGTCGAGCTCCTCGAGGGTGTAGGCGATCGGCGTCACGGCGTACGACGCGGGTGGGGGGACGTCCCCCTCCTTCGGGACGCCGGCCTGCTGACGGCGCAGCGCGACAGCGTCGCGGGCGCGCTGCTCGAAGACGGCCTTGTCCTCGGGGTTGGCGTACAGGCCAGCGACGGCGGCGGCCTGGTCGTAGTCGAACCCGACCTGCGCCTTGGCGACCTCGACTTGCAACGCGACCGCGCCCAGGTCGGTCTGGGGGAACCGGGTCGGGTAGCCGTCGACCTGGTCGGCGCCGGTCGGGATCACGACGCCGTCTGCGGGTGCGCTCTCCGGGGCGACCTGGTCGACCGAGACGTTCTGCCCCTGCTGCCCGGTCTGGCTCGAGGAGTCCCCGGTGGTTTTGTCGGTGCCGGTGTTGTCATCGGTCCGGCCGCGCGCTCCGAGCCAGACGGCGGTGGCCACGAGGGCGGCGATCGCCACCAGGACTCCCACGCGCAGCAGGGTGGTGCGGGACTCCCCGTTGATCCGGTTGCTCATCTCAGTGCTCCCCTTCCGTGTCGCCGGGGTGGGCGGGTTCGGTGGTGTGGTCGGTGGACCAGGTGCGCCAGCCGGCCTCGTGTGCCAGCTGGGTGCCGGGCCAGGTCGCGGGTGCGGGTGCCGGCGGGGTGCCGGGGGCGACCATCCAGCGGCCGCCGACCCACTGCATGCGCTCGCAGTGCGCGAAGGCGATCTGGCCTTCGGACTTGTAGGTGGCGCTGACCTTCATCAGTACGCAGACCGTCGCCCAGTCGGGGCCGTCGGTTCCCTTGACCAGCGCGGCGGCCGGCTCCAGGGTCACCGAGGCGCTGGGGTCCTTGACTTCGCCCATCCCGGTGCTGGAGAGGAACGCGCGGACGCTGGCGGTGATCCACCAGTCCTGGGTGCGGACCCCACCTGGCAGCGCCCAGGTGTTGTAGACCTCCTCGGCGGTGCTCAGGCTCATCGACTGCAGCACCGCGAGGTCGATCTGGGCGAGCTGGCCGATCGCGCCCTCCGGGGTGTGTGGGAACCCGGTCATCACGAACGCGGGTCCGTTGACTCCGGTCCCGGTCGGGATCTTGATCTCGGGTGCCTTGGCGCTGGTGGTCTCGGCCGGGAACGCAGCGCTCTCGGGGACGGTCAGCATCGGCTCGGCCGCGATCTCATCGCGGTGCGCAGCACCGCGGACCACCATCGAGCGCTCGGTCTCGCCGGTGGCGACGCCAGTCTTCGCGCTGGCCTCGTCACCGATGCCGGTGACCGCCAGGTAGATCGCGTACGCGAGGCCGCCGAGCAGGAGCGCAGCCACGGCGACGGCGGCGGCCAGGATGCCGAGCAGCCGGCGCCGGCTCCACTCGCTGGTGCCTTCTGCCTTCTTCGTGGCTGCGCGCCGCATCAGATGCAGCCCTTGCCGAGGATTCCGTTGAGCATGCCGGGCAGCACCAGGTAGGCGATCGCGCACGCGAACACGACCACCACCGAGATCACGCCGACCTTGGAGGCGTGCGGCAGGGAGAACACTCGGCCGGCGATGATCGCGCCGATGGCGATGATGATGCCGAGCCCGAACAGGACGATGACGCCCCACAGCACGTAGCTGGTGATCTCGTTGGTGGGGCCGACAGCACCCGGGGGCGCCTTCGGGCAGACAGCCATCACAGTGGTTGCGGTTGCGGTCATGACGTCCATGGGTGGACTTCCTTTCTGGGTTGCTGACCCCGGGCGGGTCAGGCGCTTTCGCTGGTGTCGGTGGGCAGATGTGCGGGCTCGAGCAGCTGACGTGCTGCCGAGATCAGGGGGGCCGGGACAGGGCGGGAGTCCAGTCCGTTGACCGCGAACTCGCGGTCCTCGGGGATCTCCACGCACCGGTCCGCGTCCAGGGCGCGGCGTACGGCGGGGCCGCCGGAGTGAGCGAGGCCGCGCGGCCACTTCTTGCGGCGGGGCCCGCGGACGGCGAGGGCGATCTGCTCGGGCTGCCAGGAGCCGGCCAGCAGGTCCATGGCGACTCCGGCGCGACGCATCCCGGGGACGGTGGCGGTGGTGACCAGGACGATCTGGTCGGCGGCGCGGACGGATTCGGCCAGCCAGCAGTCGGTGGCCAGCAGCTGACCGGCCTCCCAGCCGATGTCGAGGATGGTCAGCTGGGTCTCGTTCTGTGCCTCGGTGGGCAGCGGGACCTCGTCGACGCCGGCGAGGACCTCGCTGGCGCGCTCGAGCAGGACGTGGTCGCGCTTGCCCTGACGCCAGTCGGTCGGGTGAAGGCCGAGCTCGGCGGTGCTCGCCGCGGCGAGTCCGGAGGCGGTGACCGAGCAGCACTCGATGACTCGGACCGGGGCGGCTGCGGCGRGGCSGKTGGCCAGGGCGACGGTGCTCGCGCCGACTGAGCCGGCGGACCCGATCACGGCGATGGTGTGCTCGCCTTCGGGCGGTGACCAGTTGTCCTCGGCGGCGACGCTGCGGCTGCGGGGACCCCTGCCGGCGCCGGGGCCGGTGCGGAACTCGCCGGCGTTCAGTGCGTGCCAGGCTCGCTTGAGCTCGTCGACACCGACCGGGCGGCTCGGGGTCTGGGTGCTCACTGGGCCTCCCCGAGGGTGCCGCGGCGGAAGTCGAGCGCGGCGCGGACCTCGGCCGGGGTCAGGGTCGCCAGCTGCGCCTTCGCGGCCTGGACTTCGTGCAGCTGGGCGACGCAGCCGGTCAGCTGCTCGATCGCCTCGATCTCGCGGCCGGCGATCGCGAACAGCTCGGCGATCTGCTCCGGCGTACGGGTCTCGCCGTCGTGGGTGTTCGTCATGGGCTTCACCACCTCCAGTCGCCTATGTGTCGCGGGGTGGCGCGAGCGATCACTTCCGGGCTTATTCGTCATGGCTGAACTTCCTCGGGGCGGCCTCGGCGAGGGCGCGCATAGTGCGCGAGCCGTGGCGACGGACGGTTGCCTCAGAGACCCCGATGCGGGGGGCGACCCGGCTGGACACCTCGTTGCTGAGCAGGCCGCCGTACCCGCGCGCCAGCCTGCGGGTCTCGACTCGGTCGGCCTCCTCGACCAGGCACAGCAGCAGGTACCGGTCCGCGGGGCTGATGACCTTGTGGGCGCAGGCCCACGCGAGCAGCTCCAGGAGCTCCTCGGTGGCCGACGGCTCCTCCTGCTCGGGTCCGGCGTCGGCGAGGATCTCGGGGCGGTGGAACAGGGCGCCGGCGACCCGCTCGGTCGGCATCTCGGCCGAGTAGCCGGCACCGCCGTCGGCGCCAGTGAGGTCCCCCGATGCGAAGGACTCCACGAGGGTGGTGTTGGTCCAGGTGCGGTCGGCGCGGGAGACGTAGAAGAAGTCGCCGACCTCGCGGAGGACACCGACGCGGGTGTTGATCAAGATGTTGGCAGCGACCTTGCGGAGCCGGCGCCACCTGAACGTGCGTACCTCGATCCACAGCTGGGAGGCCACCAGCTCGTCGATCCGCTCGACTGCTGACCAGGTGCCGGCCATGACCGGCTGGCTGTCGCGCAAGACCTCGCGCGGCGGGAGGATGCTCAGCCAGCCCGCGAGCCGGCAGGCGCCGGGCAGCAGGCACTTGGCGAGAGCGGCCGCGGCCGCAATGTCGTCACCACCATCAGGGGCCGCCAACATGGCCAGCGCCAGGAGGACCTCGTCGGAGGCTGCATGGTCCACCGCCGGCAGCCAGGTGCGGAGGTCGTCGAAGTCGTCGACCACGCCGAGCCGCGGATCGGCCGCCACCCAGGCCGGCCACTTCTGGCGGGCCTGGTCGAGCAGTTCGCTGTTGTCGTCGAGGTCGAGCTGGTCGCCCACACTCATCGCGCTCGCTCCTTTCGTCCGTGGCTGAGCACGGCAGAAAGGTCGCGAGCGGGCGTCCCCGCATCCGTCCCCCCAAACGCCTGATTTCGAGGGGGGACGCCTGCTCGACGGGGATACGGTCGTTGCGTTTGCGCAGGTCAGAGCGGGGGGACGCCCCCGTCCCCCCGAAAAATGAAGAAGTTCCCGCCCGACCCTTGCGCGGCCGTCTTATGCGCGGCGGTTGTGGCGATACACCCAGAACGAGGCGGGCGAACTTCGCCTCAAGAACACTGAGCCCGCAGAGGTTGGGTCAGCCGATGGCTCGCAGCGACGCTGACTCTTCGGCGCCCAGTTCTCCTGCTCCCGACCTGCCAGATGATCTACCTTCTGAGTCAGTTGAGGAGGTGTCGGCGGTGCCGAGACGAGGAGACAGCCTGGAGACCAGGTGGACCCGCTGGCCACATACCAAGGCCAAGCACGACCTGCTGGTTCGCTACCTGGGGGCGTGGTTCCCGATCATGGGCCGCTCGGTGCGCAAGGCGATCGTGCTCGATGCGTTCGCCGGCCCCGGCAGATACGACCACGGTGAGGAGGGGTCGCCGATCCTGGTGCTCAATGCGCTGCTCGAGCACAAGGACTTCGCCAACTGGTCCAACTGCGAGTTCGTGTTGCTGTTCAACGAGCTCGACCCCGAGCGGTTCGAGTCGCTGGAGGGTGTGCTCGGCGAGCTGCGCACGGCCAACGACCCGTGGCCGCCCAACGTCCGCCTGCTCGACCCGCAGAATCAGTCCTTCGAGGAGCTCGGCCGCCAGATGCTCGACAGCCTCAAGGGCAACAACATGGCGCCGACGTTCGCGTTCATCGACCCGTTCGGGTACAAGGGGTTGCCGCTGGACCTGGTCGCCGAACTCGTCAGCTTCCCGATGTGCGAGCTGTTCATCTACTTCGACTTCAACTCGATCAACCGGTTCGCCACGGCGAACGTCGTCGACAAGCACTTCGACCGGCTCTTCGGCACCGACGAGTACCGCAACGCCCCGCCGGCCGGCGATCCGGCACGGCAGCAGTTCCTCCACGACCTCTACGAGCGGCAGCTCAAGCAGGCCGCCAACTTCGCCCACGTCCGCAGCTTCGCGATGGTCAACGACACCGGGCACATCGGGAACTACATGTTCTTCTGCACCCGCAACCGGCGGGCCTTCGATCTGATGAAGGGCGCAATGTGGAAGATCGACCCGTCAGGGGAGTACCGGTTCGAGGACAGCCTTGCCGGCCAAGACGTGCTCTTCGAGGACGAGAACGCCACCGGCCCGCTGCGCGACTACCTGCTCGAGCACTACGCCGGCAAGACCGTCCCGATCCAACAGCTCGTCGACCACGTAATCGACGAGACGCCCTTCCACAGCAGCCAGGTTCGCCGCCAGACCCTCGCGCCCATGCAGCGAGAGGGGCTCATCAGCGCGACGGGGCAGCAGCGGAAGTGCACCTACCCCGAGGGCGTCTCAGTGGTGTTCCCCGACTAGACGCTGGCCAGCTGCGGCATCGCATCCCAGGTACGGCCCTCGAGCTCGCGGCCGTTGGCCTTCGGCGTGCGGCCACCCCACTGCTTGAAGAAGAACGCCACACCGGCCTCCATGCACTGGTCGCGGATGTCGAGCACCCAGTCGGGATCCATCGGCCGTGCCCGCGGGCCGGACTCCCCGCCCACGATGCACCAGTCGATCCCCTCGAGGTTCATCGCCGGCAGCGCGGTGATCAGCGGCTCACACGACAGGAACTTCACCGCGGCCGGCGTCGCACGGAGGTGGTCGATCCGGTCGACGGCGTCGAACGACTCGACCGAGACCCCCATCCACACGTTGTCCGGCCAGGTGAGCTTGTCGGCTAGCTTTGCGAGACGCGAGGCGCGCTTGGTGAGCACCTGGTAGGTGTGCTGCGGCGTCTCGGCCATCACGTCGAAGACGTCGCGGACGAAGCTGATCGGCACCTTCGCGTGGAACAGGTCGCTCATCGAGTTCACGAATACGACCTTCGGCGACCGCCACTTCCGCGGCTGCTCAAGGGCGGCCGGATGGACCGTGACTCCGAAACCGGGCCCGGAGGTGCGCGGGTCGCCGTCGTTCTGATACTTGGCGACGCCCATCGCCTTGAGGCGCTTGGCAAGGGCCAGCGCGTAACAGTTGTCGCAGCCCGCGGCGACGCGGTCGCAGCCGGTGACGGGGTTCCAGGTGACTTCGGTCCACTCGATCGAACTATTAGTCGCCACGGTTCGCTCCTCAGAAAGGCGGCTCATCGTCACAGTAGTGGGACCCACCGACCATGTCGGGGAGGCCGAGCACTTGGGCCCGGCTCCACGGCCCCGGACGGCAGTCGACGCGGCGCCGGTCCGGCGCCGGCGCAGCTTCCTCCCCAACCCAGCCGCCGTGAGCTTCTGGTTCTCCTGCGCTGCTCGATCGGCCGTGCTCTACTAGGCGCCGAAGCCCCAGGTGACCCGAGACGCCTGGGGCTTTCCCCTTCGCAACAGGTGGCCCGCGCAGGCCGGAATGCTCGCGTCGGCCGGGCTCGACTCGAGGCCGTTAGAACGAGAACAGGTCCCCGTCCTGCTCCGAGGACGGGGACCTGTCTCCTGTGGTCGCTGAGTGACTACTGACCGCTCACTGGGTCAGCACCTGGGCCTCACCGATTCGGGTAGGAAGCGCGGCGGTGGTCAGGTCGAACTCGATGGTTCCGGACTGCCCGCCGCCGGTCCACTCGACGACCCAGTGGCTCGTGGCGGTGACCTGGTAGGACCCATCGGGCTGGTCCGTCGACATCTTCTCGTAGCGGTGCCCACACGTCGGCGAGTCCTGCTTGCCGTAGTGGTCGGCGTACGGGGTGCCCTCGCCTGTGCAGGTCACCGTGGTCCCGTCGCCCATGTCCCAGACGATGTTGGAGACGCTGGCGGTGGCACTGACCGACACCGACCCCTCGCTGGCCGATGCAGTGATCGGGCCGAAGGTGTCGTCCGTCGGGCTGTCGACCCACATCCACACCGGCAGCCCGACAAGGCCAACCCGGTTCGGACCCGATTCGGGGACGATGCCGATCTGGATGGGATCCAGGTCCATCGAGGCGATCGCGCGCTGAGCGAGGACCACGGGGTCGATGGTGACTTCCCCGTTCTGGATCCAGACGGGATCCCACGAGGACCCAGGAGGCGGCCAATAGCAGATGTGCCACGCACCGTCCTGGTTCGTCTGACCGGGCGGCGGCTGAGCGCCCTCGCCACCCGGGTCCCAGACATCGCCGACCCAGCATTGGTGGCTGCTGCTCCACACCGAACCGCCTGGGCCAGTGCACGGGATCTCGGTGCCGGACGAGGTCGAGCACGTCGACGAGCCTCCGTCGCCTCCGTCATTTCCTCCGTCGTCGCCGTCGTCCTCGTCCTCGCAGTGGACTTCTCCCGTAACTGGGTCCGCCACGCAGTCGGCGCTCGCTGCTGAGGCGGTGACCATCACGATTACGAGCGACCCCGCCAAGGCCACGATGAAGGCCAATAGTTTCCTCAGCATGGCTGGTCCCACAGGAGGTCGGAGTCAGAGACCTTCCACGCACCCTTGTCCTTGACCAGGGTGTACTCGACCGGCGCAGGGTTCCGTAGCGGGTCGCCGTTGGGGTTGGTGAAATCTGGCTGACGGACAGCCCCGTCGTTCTTCCATGTCACGTTCGAGCGGTCCTCGCAATCGATGATCAGGATCGAGGCCCCGCGGTTCCGTGGATCCGCGAGTGTGTGCCCGTACTGACCGGTGACCGTGACGTTCTCATTCATCATGCTGGCGACGACGTGCTGCAGCTGGAGGAACTCGTCCCCCGTGGCGACGGGATTGAGGGTCTTGAAGTTGATGTCGCGCTTTCGGTACGCCAGGTCGCGCACGTCGAGGTAGTTCGTCAGCTGGTCCGCCGCCTTCTCCTCCGGTGTCTTCGGAGTCGGCGTGCTGGTGGGTGTCGGCGAGGGGGACTGGCTCGGGGTGTCCTGGACCTTGGGCTCGTTGTCGTCGCCGCCGCAGCCCGTGAGAATCAGGGCGAGGGCGAGGGCCACTCCCCCGAGTGCGGAGTGGTGCTTCCTCATGTGGTGTCTCCTCCTGTGGTGGGCGACGCCATTACTGACCGTTGGCTGACGTCGTTGGCAATGTGCTCGAGGTGTTCTTCGGCTGCGTCGACGAGCTCGGCCAGCGAGCCGTTGTCGGTGGGGTCGATACCGAAATTCTTGTCGGCGTTGTAGAGCGTGCGGACGGTGTCGCGCACGAACACGGCCCGCGCGACGCGGCGGGCGTCGAGGTCGGGGCGGTCGCCGCCGGCCGCGACGTATCGGCCGGTGAGTTCCTGGTCGAACGTTGTCATGTGCTGGTGCTCCCTTCCCGAGTCAGCTCGCGAGCCAGCCGTGTGTACGGATGATGGTCTTCGTGCGCTCGGACAATTCCATGGGTGCGTCGCCGTCGTCGGACCGGTTGCAGATCTCTTCGCGCAGGATCCGGTCGGCCTCGAGCTGGTCGCCCTCGGCCTTCATGACGTGGGCAAGGCACAGTCGGGTGCTCTCGCCGTCGGGGTCTGCGCGGTTGGCGACGTAGGCGGCGGAGCGGGCCTTGATCAGGTCGCCGGCCGCGAGCGCCTCGGTGACGACAATGAGGGCGACGTCGGCGATCCACCCGCCCGCCATGAGGTCGACGCGGTCAGGCTCGTTGGCGAGCCATGCCCATCCTTCCTCGCGCAGCTGGCTGAACGGCTGGGCCTCCCCGACGAGCTCGAGCGCAGTGCAGAGGTCGGCGACACCCTCGGCGCCGCCTCGACTCTGCCCGCGCTTGCGGAGGCGGATGAAGAGGTCAAGGTCGACGAGCAGGCCGTCGTCGACCTGGTAGACGTTGACCCCGGTGAGCTTGGCGGCCGGTGCCTTGTCCGCGTAGGGCAGGTGGTCCTCGCCGGTGCGGGAGTTAGGACCGAGCCAGTCGCGGACGATGTTGGTGTAGTCGCGCACCTTGCCGTCGGAGATGGAGAAGGCCTCGCGGATCTGCTCGCGGGTGGCGCCGTGCTTGCGGCGCAGGGCGAGGAACGCCAGGAGCTCGGTGAAGTAGGGCTTGCGCTTGGCGAGTGCCTTGCCGTGAGTGCGTGCGGTGACCGGGCCGAGCAGGGTGAGCCGCGGGCGGTCGCAGTGGGGCGAGAACCAGTCGGCGATGTCCTGGTCGAGGGTGGGGTCCTTCTCCTCGACCTCGGCGCGGACGTGGGCGGGCACCTTCGGCGCCAGGGCCTCGAGGTCCTCCTGCACGATCGCGCTCTCGCGGATGTACTCCTCGTCCTCGCCCTCGAGCAGTGAGGACAGCGGCTCGTCGACGGCTCCCTCGGGGGTGTTGCGGGGCAGGGTGAACTCGCGACGCAGAGCTCCGGAGGAGTCGGTGTAGGCCTCCCAGCCTTCGGTGGCGGTCTCGTCCACGGGAGTGTCGACGTACTCCGGGGTCTCGCTCTGGGCGTAGACCAGAGCGCAGCCACTGGCCTCGTCGCTGGTGAGGCCGACGGCGACGAGGTTGAGGCCGACGTGCTCGAGGACGACGCGACCGGTGTTGGTCATGTGCAACACCGCGCCGGGCGTGTTCGGCCGTTCGCCGGCGACGACGATGGAGGTCGCGGACTGTCCGACGTGATCGTTGACCAGCTGCAGCAGCTGCTCGAGGTCGTCGGGGTCTCCGGCTGCGGCATCGAGGAGCAGCATCCTGGCGGGCCAGGTGTCGTCGTCGACGCTGCCGGTGCGGGCCGTGGACACATCGGTGTCGTGTCGCTTCGCTCGGTCGACCGTGGTCACCGCGGCGGCGAGGATCTCCGCGGTCGCGGGCGTCCCGGCCGCACCGGTCGGGTAGTAGGTGATCCGCTCGTCCATGGCGACGGTCTCTTCGGCTACGCCGATGCAGTCGACCTGGACGCGGCGCGACCACGGGTTGACGGCCAGCTGAGCAGCGAGGTGGCGGGCGAAGTCGCGGCCGTAGGTGGGGTCTCCGCTGATTGTCAGCGTGGAGAGCTCCTCGCAGTTCAGCAGCCACGTCTCGCCGGTGTCGCTCATGCCGATGGTGGCCAGCAGCGGGTAGGGCGGCTCGACGTTGCCGGTGTCGGGACCGAGGTCCTCCACCGCGATGTCCGTGCTGACGTTCCAGTGGGTCTGGTCGGGGCTGCCCACCCAGGGACCCGGGACGGCGGCCGGGGCGCTCAGGTGCATCGTCAGCTTGCCCTTCGCGAGCTCGACGGCCGCCAGCGGCGGCATCGTGGTGCCCTGGGCTCCGACCGCGGCCGCGAGGCGCCGCAGGGCCTCGTCGGCGAACTCCACGGTGGCGGCCGCGGCGGCACCGGTCGCGTTCAGCGTCATCTCCACCGGCGCCAGCTCGGGTGGCGGGGCGGCGATCGCTCGACCCGGCGGCCGGTTCCGGTAGGCCGAGCGCCGACGGGACCGCAGCGCCATCAGCAGTGCCCCGGACAGCAGCACGCCCCCGCCGGTGAGACCGGCGAGGACCCAGGGCGCCTCGAGGATCGAGTCGTCGGCTTCGTCGACCTGGTCGACGTCGGCGGCCGGCGCCGTCGGCTCCTCGACCTGCGGGACCTCGGGTGCGGCGGTCTCCGGCGCCTCGGTCTCGGGGAGCGGCGGCGTCTCCTCGGTCGGCGGGTCGATCGGCTGCTGCTCGGTCTTGGGCTCGGCGGGGATCTCGGGCTTGTCCTCGCGAGGCTGCGGCTGGTGCTGCCGGTCGTCGTGACCGGCAGGTGTCTGGGCTCCGGGGATGTTGAGCTTCCAGCCGACGTCGATCACGTCGGGGTCGGCGAGGTGGGCGCCGCCGGGCTGGGTGATGCCGGTGGAGGCCTTGTAGATCTCCGGCCACCGGTCGGCGTCGCCGAGCTCGTCGTGGGCGATGTCGCTGAGTGTGTCGTTGGGTTGCACGGTGTAGGCGTGCGCCGGCGTTCCGCTGTCCGGGGCTGGCAGCCTGAGCACCCAGCCGGGCTCGAGGAAGCTGGGTCGGGAGCCGAGGAGGTTTCGGTTGAGCTCGGCGATCTCCTTGTAGCGCGCGCCGTCACCGAAGTGGTCCTCAGCGATCGACCACAGGCTCTCCCCCGGCTTGACCGAGTGATCGACCGTCGCGCGCTCCTGCTTCGCCTCGACGTTCACGCCGTGCTGGGCGGACGTCTGGTCGAGGGTCCCGGCCTGGACATGTCCCACCGTCGCCGGCGCGGACGCGGCGGCCGGACCGGCGTTGGCGGCCTGTGCGGCGATCGGCGCTGCGATGAACAGCAGGGCAGCGAGTCCGATCAGTCCGTGGGCCGCGGCCTGCGGGCGGCCAAGACCCGGCAGCTTGGGCGCCTCGGCCCTGCGGAGCCGGGCGATGGTCTCCACCACCAGGCTGAGGGTCATGAAGGCCCACGCGGCCCAGCCGATCACCTTGAACAGGCCCAGGATCAGGGTGCCGTCGTCGGGTGCGAGGAGTGCGTCCTTGACGCTCTCCCAGCTCGGCGCCTGGTCGGGGATCGGGTTGGCTCCGATCGCGAGAAAGAGGGCCGGCAGGCCGATGATGATGCCGAGGACGGCGACCGTGGCGAGGAGCCCGGTCAGCCGCTGGCGCAGGGTGGGCGTAGTCATCGTTCGGTGCCTCCTTGGGCGCGGATGAGCCGTGCAGACGCCTCCCCGGTGACCCTCATCGAGTCCAGCCCGATGATCCCGAGGAACTTGCTGTCGTAGGTGTCGGTGGTGCGCACGATCAGGGTGTCGCCGTTGACGACGGTGACGCTGCCCTCCACGCCGGCGGCGTTGAGGTAGCCCTGCGCGGCGGACTTGGCGGCGTTGATGTCGACGCGGAGCTCCTCGCCGCGGATGGCGGTCGAGCCCTGGACCTCTTGGGCGCCGGTGCGGGCGGCCTGGGCCGCGGCACTGCGTGCCTGCTGCTGGGCGTGCACCTTGCCGCCGACGTCGACGGTCATCCCGACCAGGATGATCATCACCAGTGACGCGGTGGCGAACCAGACGCTGATGGCGCCGCGTTCGTCGCGCTGTCGTCGGACCGGGTGCCTCATCATCGGCGCTCCCGGTAGGCGTCGACGGGGCTGCTCGCGGTTGCGGTGATCGTGCGGGTGCCGGGTACGCCGGGGATGCTCAGGTCCGACAGGTTGACCGTGCAGGTCACCGTGACGTTCACCTGTGCGGTGTTCCCGATCGGCGCGTTGAACGCCGCAGCGTTGACCGTGATGTTTGTGCTGGTGCAGTTCACGTCCTGGTCGTGCAGGCTGCTTGCGGCCGAGGACCTCCCTGCGGCGATCGCCTCGCTCTGGGTTCGCTCGATCGAGGCTGCCCGTGCTGCCTCGTAAGCGGCTGCTTCCACGGACTGCTTGGCGATCTCGACGCGGCCGCCGAGGATGATCATCGCCACGAACAGCCCGAAGGCCGGGACGCCGATCGCGGCCTCGATGGCCACCGATCCGCGCTCGTCCCGGCTGCGGTTGAAGGCGCGCACCCAGATGCTCTGCCCAATCATTCGGTGAGCCTCTCGACCGGGACGCTGGCGCTCTGGCGGACGGTCACGTGCCAGCCGGGGATCACGCTCATGGACTTGCCGGTGACGGTGATCGTGGCCGTTGTCGTGGTCCGTGACCCGGAGACGCTCGTCGACGTCATCACGTCGGATCCGCCGGCGTCCTGAAGGAAGCCGTTCGCGGTCGCCACCCCGGACTCGCGGGTGCCGTTCTCGCTGCCCGCCTCGCGTGCGCCCTCCTGCGCGGCCGCGAGCGCTACTTCGCGGGCGTGGTAGTACAGCGCGCCCTGGACACCGAGGAACATCACCAGGAAGAGCGCCGGCATCAGGAAGACCATCTGGATGGCCACTGAGCCACGCTCGTCCCGGCGTCGGCGGCGAGAGCTAGAGAACATGGACGGACCTACTTGATCTTTCCGGCCTCGCTGGTCACGAACGCCCTGATCGCCGCGACGACGATGCCGACGATGAGGATGACCGCGCCGGCCCAGATGACCTGCTCGATCGTGACCGAGCCGCGCTCGTCGCGTCGGTGCTTGACGGTGCGGTCCTCCATGCTGGCGATCACGGCGAGGGCCGTCACCTGGAGGGTGATGAAGAGCTTCAACATCGGGGTGTTCCTTTCTGGGTGGTGGAGTTCGGGGTGTCCCGGGATTGACGTCGGTGTTAGGTCGCGAATCGGAGCATCGACGGGGTGACGAGGATCGCCATGAAGACGATGCCGAGCAGGCTGGCGGGGATGTACATGCGCTCGGAGACGGCGTTGGCCTTCCCGAGTTCGGCGCTGAGCATCGCCGAGCGGAGTGCGGCGGCTCGGGCGCGGAGGTTGTTGTAGATCTGGGCGCCGTCCTGGCCGGACTGCTGCATGATGTCGGCGAGGTCGGCGAGCTCGGGGACGCCGAGGTCATTGGCGAGCCCGTGCAGGGAGTCCCAGGGGGCGCGGGTCATGTAGCGGGCGCGGCGCAGCTCGCTCTCGATCCGTTTGAACACCCAGGTGTCGCCGACCTCGGCCGCGGAGCGCAGCGCCTGCTGGCCGCTGGAGCCGTCGCGAACTCCGGTGGCGACCATGTCGATGTAGGCGCCCAGGGCCCGGCTGAACTCGATGCGGGCCTTCTTGGCGTCGTCAGTGGCGTTGTAGTTGGGCATGAACCAGAACAGTGCGGCGAGCCCGAGCGACCCGAAGGTGGGGATCGCGAACGGGAGCGGGAGCCCGATCAGCGCGAAGAACGCCGCGAACAGCGGCGGCATCGCCAGGCCGAGTAGCGCCCAGACGACCTTCTCGCCGTAGAACCTGGTCTCGCTGATCTGGAGGATGGCCAGGTCCTTGCGGGGCGTGTGTGCCCACGCTCCCCCGGGCAGGCTCTTGATCGCCCACACGCCGATCCGGTCGACGAGCGATCCGGATTCGGTGCTCTCATCGACGTCGAGCGGGCCGGCGCTGCGGCGGGGCAGGACGTGGCCGGGCGCGAGCCGGTCCAGGGCGTCGGTGAGGTCGGGGTCGGACGGGGCCAGGCGCCACACGAGCAGGGCAACGGCGAGCCCGAGGAGGGTGCCGCTGGCGAGCGCGAGCTGGAGGCCGGTCATGCGAGTGCTCCTTCCTTCTCCCCGTGCGCCGCTCGGTGCGCGTTGCGGGCTTGGAGGTCGAGGAAGCGCGGGAGCGGCTTGGCGACCGCCATCCGGCGCATCCACAGCAGCGTGGCCACGTAGGCAGTCAGTAAGACGGCGAGGATGACCTGACCGAGCGGGCTGCCGTACGGCTCGATGTAGTCGCCGGTGAGGGCGAGCATGCCCAGGACGCCGAGGGTGATCACGGTGACCGTGCGCGCGGTGGTGCGCGGCTTGGCCTGGTCCGCTGCGATCTGGCGGCGGGCGCGCACGTCGGCGGCGACGGTCTCGGCGAGGGCGTCCAGCGCCTTGGCCAGGCCGGCCTGCCCGCGCCCGCTGGCGGCGAGGATCAGCTGGCTGGCCACCACGTCGCCGGTGGAGTCGTTGAGGTCCTCGGCGAAGGCGCGCAGCACGTCCTCGGTGGTGGCGGTGTTGTTCCAGAGCCGGGAGACCATCAGGCCGACCTCGCGCTCGATGGGCGCCGGCACCGACTGCAGCGATTTGATGAGAGCCGAGCGCAGCGACTGGCCGGCCGTCAGCTTGCCCGACAGTGACCGGGTCCACTCCTCGAGCGCCTCGAGCTTCTCGACGCTCGCGGCCGCCGGCGGGGGTGAGAGCAGCAGCGGGATGCCGACGATCGCGGCCGGGACGAGCACGATCGCGATCACCCAGCCGGTCAGCAGCGCGACCAGGAGGCCGGCGACAGCGCCGCCGATGACCAGCATCCGGGTGCGCGGGTTGAGTCGGGTGAACCAGCCACCCGCCCGGCCGAAGGGGGTGAGGGTCCGGGCGGGCCGCGGCGGCTTCGGGGGTGCGGGGATCAGCGCGTAGACCATGCCGATCAGGCCGATGACGATGAGCGCCCCGAAGACGGCGGGCAGGAAGGCGGTCATGAGATCGCCACCCCGGGGTTTGCCTGGGATTCGGCCTTGTACGCCTCGAGGTCGAACCCGTGGCGGGCGAGCTCCTGGGCGAGGAAGTTGTCGAGCTTCCCGGTGGCGACGGCCTGGCCAAGCTGAATCGGAGCGAAGATCGGGGTGGTCGCATACCCGCGGGCTGCGTCGATGCTGGGCTGGACGACCAGGACCTCCTCGACCCAGCGCTGCTTGCGGAAGGTGCCGTCGCCGTTGGGGACGACTTCGGAGCGCAGGTACATCACGATGTCGATGGCGGCGGCGAGCTTGCTGATCGCGAGTTCGCGGGTGACCTGGGGGCCCTTCTCCATGGCGCAGGAGACGAGCTTCTCGATGGTGTGCTCGGCGCTGCGGGCGTGGGTGGTGCTGATCGAGCCCGGGCCGGACTCCATGGTCTTGAGCATGTTCCAGACCTCCGGGCCGCGGACCTCGCCGACGATCTGGCGGGCGAGGTTGAACCGGAAGGAGTGGTGGATGGCCTCCTCGAGGCTGAACTCACCGGCCTGGCGGCCGTCGATGCCGACCTCGCCGGATCCGGGCCGGTGCTCCCAGGCGTGGACGATCTTGTGTCGGTCGACCAGCTCGTGCAGGTGCAGCTCGAACTCGGTCTCGAAGGTGCCGATCATCTCCCAGGGTGGGATGCACGAGCACAGGGCGCGGACCCAGGTGGTCTTGCCCGATCCCTGGACGCCGGAGACGACGATGCTCTTGCCGGCGCGGACGCAGGCGGCGAGGAAGTCGGCCAGGACCGCGCCGCACGCCTTGCGGTCGTAGACCATTTCGTCCATCGAGACCTCGCGCATCCCGTGCCGGCGGATGACCACCGAGGTGTAGGCCATCACCCAGGAGCCGGCCGCGAGCCGGGCGCCGCCGGGCAGGCGCAGGTCCAGGTGCGGACGCGCTTCGGTAAAGGGCCGGTTCTGCCGGGAGCCGAGGTCGGCGAGGAACTCGCGCAGCTCGTCCTCGGAGTCGGCGATCGGGGCGGCCTCGACCAGGGTGCCGTCGACGAGCTCCAGCCACACGGCGCATTCGGGGCCGCGGGCGATGACGATGATGTTCTCCACGTCCTCGCGCTCGACCAGCGGCTGCAGTCGTCCGAGACCGAACAGTGCGGCCTTGAGCGCGGCCTTGAGGGCGTTCTCCTGCTGGCGGCTCCACGGCGGACGGCCGGTCGAGACGAGGGTCTCGGCTTCGGACTTGATGAACTCCTCGATGACGTCGAGGCCCATCTGCTCGCGGTCCTCGTCGGTGACCCGGCCGCCTTCCTTGTCCAGCCGGGCGGTCAGCCGGGAGGAGATCTCGGCCCGGTACTGGGCGATGAGCTCCCAGTCCAGCTCGACCTCACCCACGTCTGCGCCATCGTAGTCGGTGGCGGCGATCGCGTATGGCTGGTCGTCGGGGTTGGCGACGAGCGGGCGGAGCGTGAAGTCCGAGCGGGTGCGGCCCGGCAGCTGGTCCTCGCTGGTCCAGGCGCCGGCGAAGATCGGCAGCGACGTCGGGTCGTGGTCCTCGCTGGTCGGCGCCGGTGGGGGTGGCTGCGTGGCCGGCTGGTTGCCGTTAGTGCCGCGGCCGCGGGCGAACGGGGAGCGTGGGCTGCGGTCTGCGTGCCGCGCCGCGAGCCATTCGTCGGCGCGGAGCGGTTCGCGGCCCTGGGCTCCGGGCTGGTGTCCGTTGGTGGTCATGCGCGGCCTCCGATCGGGTGGGCGAGGGCGGCCTGGTTGGTGGTGAGGACGGAGTGGATCAGGGACGCTCCGGTGCGGTAGCTGCGCACCAGGTCGGAGGACTCGAACTTGCGCGGCTTGCGGGCGCCGTGGGAGTAGACCTCGGCGGCCTCGGGATCCCAGTCCACCGATGCCGCGACGGAGATCTGGAGCGCCTTGGCGATGTGCCGCGCCGTGTAGGGACGCACCCGCGGGACGCCCGTGGGCATCGCCGGCCAGCGGCGGTCCTCGTCTACGAGAAGGAGGCCGAGTCGCGAGAGGCCACCGACGGCGGCGAACTGGTCGCGCAGCGACTTGGCCCACGAGCGGGCACCGGCCAGCGCGGGCAGTGAGCTGCGAGTGACCAGCAGGGTCAGGTCGGAGGCAGCGATGAGCGGCTGCGGCCAGCCCGCGAGACCGAGCCGGCCGGCGTCGACGATGACGTCCTGCCCGTTGCGGTCCAGCGCGCGCAGCTGCTCGGCGAGCGGCTCCCACAGAGGCAGCAGGCTCGGGGCCTGCTCGTGGGCGCGGATGCCAGGCAGGAACCAGGGCGCCCGCTCGACCGGGGCCTCGGGGTCCAACAACAGCGTCTCGCGAGGAAGGGCGGCGGCCAGTGTCCCCTCGCGCAGCGCGAGGGCGAGGTTGATCAGCCCGGCGGTGGGCTCCTGGGTGCCGTGGAAGTAGCCGGCGAAGACCGCGGAGGAACCGGTCGGGTCGGCGTCGACCAGGAGCACGGGACTGTGCCAGTTGAGGGTGAGCCCCAGCGCCGTGGTGGAGACGCCGGGCGAACCGCTGGCGGAGGCCAGGACGATCAGCGCCATTGGTCAGCGCTCCCGCGTGTCCAGGACGAGTGCGACCCGTCCGGTCGCGGCGCGGGCTGCCAGGTCGGCGGCGTCGCCCTTGGGGACAGAGACGTCGACTACGGTCTCGCCGGTCTCCTGCACGCGGCTAACGCCAACGACGACTGCCTCGACCGTGACTGGGTCCTCGTTGGTGACCTCGCCCTGGTCGCCGGGCGTGGTGACGATCCGGACGGAGTCACCGGAGTAGAGCGGCTCGGACGGCATCTGCGCCGGGGTGAGGCTGATGCCCACCAGGGACTCCCCCTCCCCCGGCACCAGGCTGTCGGTGACGGCCTCCTCGGTGAGCAGGGTGCCGGCCCACAGGTCGACGGCGGCGCGGCTGCCCTCGAGCTCGGCCTTCTGGCTCCCGGCGACCGGGGTCAGCGCCGGGTCGACGCTCACCCGCACAACCGAGAGGTCACCGGCCTCGATGGTCTCGCCCCGCATGATGTCCTGGCTGACCACGAGGACCTCTTGGGTGTCGTTGACCGATGTGAACGCGAAGGCGGTCCCCAGCGCTCCTGCGGCGACAAGGGCCCCACAGAGTGCGAACACCCATGGTCTGCGGCGCCGCTTGGGCCGTGGTCGCGGACTGTTGTTGAGATTGGGCAGGGGTCGGCTGGTGGGGGCTGCCTCGCCTGACAGGCCTTGAGCGGTGTTCTGCGACATGGATCCCGAGTCCTCTCGTGTCTCGATCACCTACGTGTCAAGACGGGCCCGGAGCGATCAGCGCGAGCCCAACTCGATACTGCCACACTAGTGCATTTCTATCGAGCGTCTCGTTATCCACAGGTGACCGCTTCCGAGATGCCATCGCCCAGTCCTGACCGGAGGGTCGCGCGGCTCAATCCCCCCGATGGGACCGAGCATCAACGCCTCCGAACGATCCGGAGTCCATGGGACCACAAAATCGTCCGGAGCTCCCGGAACGAATTTCTCACCTGTGGATAACGGTCAAACCCGCCTGCACCTACGAGCTCGTTCAGGCCGAGGCAGTCCCGCTGCGCCGGCGTTGCCGTTGCGCCTCATGGAATGCTGCGACAACCACTTCGACGGACTCCCCGAGTGCGCGGGCGAGCGCTTCGAGCGACTGTGGTGCAGGGAGTCGGGTCCAGCGCCCTTGCTCCCAGGCGTAATAGGTCGGCACAGCCACGTTCACCGAGGTGGCGAGTTCGGGAACGGTGAGCCCTGCCTGCAGGCGGAGCGCTCGAAGATCGGGGACACCACCGTCGAGGTGAATTAGCCGCCGCGTGGGGATGTCGAGGGCCTTGGCGAGTCTGACCAGAAAGTCGGGGCGCGGAGTTGACGTGCCCAACTCCCAGCGTGAGATGCGCTCACCCCCGGCCGCCCCCACCAGGCGCGCCAACTCATGCTGAGTCAACCCCGCTTCCTCGCGAGCAGCCCTCAACGCGTTGGGGTCGATTCCGGAGGCCATCACCGACGAACACTAGCGGTACCGATCGTCTGCGGGATCGGTCAGTCTGGGCCGCCCCGGACCGACGACCTGGGACCGCGGAGCCCGTCCGCCTCTCCCAGTGAGGACGCCGCTCGCGACGCGGACACTCCTCGCCGCACGGCGAATGACCTAGAACGCGAGATCGCGCGCACCGTCGGTGTCACCCCCGGCGACCTTGCCCCGCTGGCCACCCGCTGCGAGTCCCACACAGGGCAGTGAGTTCGCCCCTGATAGCCGCCGGATTCCCCTCGTATCGCGTATCGAGCTGATCGCTTACCAACCTCCTTCGCACCTAGGTGACCAGAAAGCGAGGTGGACCATGAGCACTTCCTCAGCCGAGAACCCGGTCCTCGGTGTCGTCACCTTCACCGCCCGCGGCAACGCCGCCCTCGATCAGCTGGCCGACGCACTGGTGGCCGAGTCAGACGGCTCCCCCACGAGCATCGCCGACCTCCTCGAACAGGTCCTGGAAGCCGAGATCGAAGACCTGGCCGAATCCCTCAGCCAGAGCGCCCAGCCGGCGCCGCCCGCGAGCCTCGACGTCGACGAGCTCGGGCCGCGGCCGAGAGCCCCGACGGCGCTGCGCGTCGGCGGCTCTCGACGCGGTCGATGTGCGCAGGCGGCAACCTCGGCGTACCCCGGCACGGGAACCCCGCGTGACGGGCGAGGTTTAAAGAGTTTAAAGGCCGCTAAAGCTCGCGGCGATATTTAAAGGAGTTAAAGAGGTTGATACGGTGTCTAGCCTTCCGCGCCGGCAACGTCCTCGTAGGCGTTGAGCATGACCGTCTTGCCTGTGCCGCGCAGCCCAGTGACCAGCGTGGCGCGCTCAGGCGATCCGGGGCCTCCCCGAAGCCCCTCGCGGAAGTCGTCCAGGTCGGTATCGCGGCCGACCAGCAGCGGGGGACTGGTCCCGAACGTCGGGGTGAAGGGGTTCACGCCATGGCTGGTGATCTCTGAGACCGCGACGCCCAACCTCATCGACCGGATCATCCATGAGGACCTGCCGCGCCTGCTGAGTGAAGTCGATCCCCGCCAGACCGAGTCGCGCCTGACCGGCGTCTCGCTCCCGGGCGGATTCGGCGCCGACCGCGAGGTCTCCGAGCGCCACACTCCCCGCCCGGGCCTGCGGTCCCAGCTGAACTTGCTGACCGACCTCCTGGCCGAGCGAGGCGGCGGTGTCCTCATCACCGTCGACGAGGTCCACCGCAAGGGCCTGAACGATCTACGCGAGCTCGGAACCACGATTCAGCATGCCTTCCGCGAGCGCCGCAACGTCGCCTTCGTCGGCGCCGGGCTGCCCTCCGCTGTCGACGACCTGCTCTCCGATGAGGTTTCGACGTTCCTGCGCCGCGCCGACCGTCGCCACCTCCGCACGGTCCGGCCCGAGGAGGTCGCCGCGGCGATCGCCGTGCCCGTCCGTGAGGCGGGCCGAGACATCACTCCTGACGCCCTGCAGGTCGCCGTGGCCGGCACCGGCGGATACCCGTTCATGATCCAGCTCGTCGGACTGCACGCTTGGCGGGCCGACAGCACCGCCGCGACCATCGACGTCGACCAAGCTCGTCGCGGCGTCGACCAGGCGCGCCGCAAGGTCGGGCAGCTCGTCCATGCCAGCGCTCTGGCCGACCTCTCCGACGTGGACCGCTCCTTCCTGGCCGCCATGGCCCACGACGACGGTCCGAGCCGCATGGCCGACATCGCCGCCCGCCTCGGCGTCGACGCCACCTACGCTGGTCAGTACCGGCTGCGACTGATCGCCGCGGAGGTGATCGAGCCCCGGGGCCACGGGCTGGTCGACTTCACCCTCCCGGGCCTGCGGGACTATCTGCGCGAGCACGCCGCCAGCAGCCACTGGGGTCCTGAAATCGCGCTTCCACCGGCCGACACTCCCCGACACCGACAAGGAGTGGAGGCAACCCCCAGGGCCGCCCGACAACACCGGCGGCCGTGAACTGCCCCGGCAATTCCTGAGCGGCGCCCGCGATTCCGCTACGGCCCCAGCTGGCGCCGGGCTTGACGGCGCAGGACGGTCTCGAGCTCGTCGACGCCCTCCACCAGCGGCATCGGCGGTGCCACGTCGGCGAGGTCATCGAGGAGCTCGTCGACGTCGCCGGCCTCCAGCTGCGGTGCAACTGTAGGCGTTCCACTCCCCACCCCGGCGGCGAGCCGGCGGTAGGCCTCGACGTCGGCCGGAGCGTTGAACCAAGCGGCCGCCGCCATGGCCACGTCGCGCGATCAAGGCCGCCTTGTCGTCCATGGTCGATCAGTCCTCCGCCCGGGGACCTCGGAGGGAACCCCTGCGGTTATCCACAGCCCGCCGTCGGCGGCCGCGCGTACGCCGACGAGAACCGCGAGACTTAGGCCAGCGAGACCGCTCGGCAGGAAGGGCAACCTGGTGGACGACAACGACCAGCTCGAGGCGAGCGGGCACGCGACGGCGGCCCGCGCACACGTCTACCGCTTCAACCGCGCGACGATGTGGGCGCGCGACCAGATCCCGGCCGAGACCTCCGACGAGCTCGCGGAGTTCGCCGACCTCGCGGCCGCGCTGCCCCAAACGTTCTCGCAGCTCTCCAGCACGCTCGAACAGGCATTGGCCGGCCAGGTGCTCAGCATGGACTCGATGACCGACGAATCCGACCCAGCCATGGCGATCGGCGTCGCGCGTCTCCACCTGGAGGAGGCCCGCGGACTCGCGGTCGACCTCCACAAGCACCTGAACGCCGCCCGCAACGCCACCGCGCACATCATCAGCCAGGGCGTCGACGACGGACAGGAGTCGATGCCCTGGAACCAACCCTGACCTGGTGGTCCCCGGCCCTCGGTGAACCGCGGCGCCTGAGGCCCACAAGATTTCTTCGCGCTCGGTGATCGCCCGAGCGGGTCGCCCTTCCTTTGGTGACTGAGACATGACCCCGGTCAACCAAGGAGCTGCCCGTGAGCACGCCCACCGATTCTCCCTCCGCCGCGGCCGACCGTGACCCGGTTCAGGAGGCCCGCGACCACCTCGAGCAGGCCCTGGCGGCTCTCGACCGCCTCCGCGAGATCCTGCCCCCGTCGAGCAGTACGCCCCCGTCCGACACGGGAGGCGGTGAGCAGGCATGACCCCCGAGACCGCTCTGCAAGCCGCAGACGCAGTCTTCATGGCCGAGCAGGCCGCGGGACGCGCCCGCCGGGTCGTCGACGAGCTCCACACCACGATCAGCTCCGCGCTCCGGGTTCTCGATGACGCCGAGCTCGACTCTGCGAAGGCCCGCCTCAGCAGTGACCGCGGTGACTACTACCTCGAGGCCGCCGGCGAGCACTTGAGCCGCCTGCAGCGGCGCTGCAGCGACAACGCCGAGCTGGTCGGCGAACTCACCAGACACCTGGAGCGTGCATCGCAGGCGATCGCCGATGCCCACGGTCTCCTCCAAGACGCCGACACCTCCGATCCTGAGCTCGCCAGCGAGGTCGCGCAGCTGAAGCCACGCCTCGCCGTCGTGGGCGAGATGATCGACCTGGCCAAGCCGATGGCCCAGTTGACCGCTCAGCACGTCGGCAGCGCGCAGCTGGCGGCCCAGCACGTGACTCCGCCGTCGCTGCTGGAGCCGGTCACCCTTGAGCGGAGCATCGCGACCGCCGGAAAGGAGCTCGGCCGCGCCGACGAAGACGTGCGCCTGCTCGAGAACGTCGTCGACCACGCCGCGGCCAACGCCCGGCAGTCGGCCTGCATCGCCAGCGAGATCACCGACAACGCCCGCCGGCGTATAGCCGAGCAGGGCCGCGGCCAGGTTCCTCGCCAGGCGGCCACGGCCGGCGGGTCGCCGGCGCGGTAGGCGGGAGGACGGGCATGGACCTCGATCAGGGCGACCGCCAGCTGGCTGGCCTCGTCGTCGATGCCGCCGGCCGCGGGCAGCACGACCAGGTCGCCGACCTGATCGCGCCGCTGGACGCCGATCAGCTGCGGTCGCTGGTGACGGTCCTGGCCGTCCAGGTCGACCAGACCATGCCGTCGGCGCCGGCAACCGGCCCGGCTGCGGTGTGCGAGCTGGCCATCAACGCGGCTGCACCGATGTTCGGCACCACGCCGGAGGCGATCCTGAGCGCCGAGCGCAGCCGTCCGGTCAGCGACGCCCGCGCCGTGGCCATGACCGCCGCCCGCGAGGTCGGCCTGTCCCTGCCGGCGATCGCAGAGCACTTCAACAAGGACCACGGCTCGGTGATCCACGCCGTGCGCCGCACCGCCGAGCGCCCCCGGCTGGCCGACGCCGCGGCCCGGGTCAGTGAGCACGTGAACGACCGCTACACCGCCCGGCTCCCCCGCCCCGAGGCCACGGTGGTCAGCCTCCACCAGGATCGGCCGGCGTCGACCTTCGAGCCTGATGGCCCCGTCGAGCAGGCCGTCGTGGCGGCCGCGGAGGCCTTCGGCACCACGCCCGAGGTCCTCCTGGGTACCGACCGCAGCCGGGCGGCAGCGGACGCCCGGGCGGTAGCGATGACGGCGGCCCGCATCCACGGGCACAGCCTGCCGACGATCGCGCGTCACTTCGACCGCGACCACACCACCGTGCTCCACGCGACCGGGCGCATCGAGAAGACCCCACCGCTGCGCGACCTGGCCGCGAAGATCGCCGCCGAGCTCCCCGAGGAGCCGGCCAACACCGGCACGAGCGGGGCAGAGGTCGTCGAGCAGATCCCCGAGCCCGGCTACCGCTCCCCCGGCGCCCGGGCGCAGGAGCGCGCGGTTCCCATCGCCGGCGAGCGTTCCCAGCTGAGGATCGCCCGATGAAGGCCCTCATCGGCCTCGCAGCCGCGGCGATCGCCGTACTCACCGCCGGCGGCATCAAGGCAGCCCTCCCCGGCGCTTCCACGGGCCCCGACCCATCCGAGGGCAAGGCCACCCAGGTCCGCGTGACGGCCGTGGTCGACGGGGACACGCTGCGCGTCGAGGACTTCGGCGGCCGCGAGCTCGGCCGAGTCCGCCTGCTCGCATCGACGCCCCCGAAGTCGCCCAACCACCGGCACCGGCGGAGTGCTATGCCGATCAGGCAACCGACCTGCTCGAGGAGCTCGCGCCGGTCGGCAGCACCGTCCAGCTGGTCACCGACAGCGGCCAGCCCAACCGCGACCGATACGACCGGTTGCTGCGCTACGTCGACCACGCCGGCGTCGACGTAGCCCAGGAGCTCCTGGCCCGCGGCGCCGCACGCCGCTACGAGGCTGCCCAGGACCTCGCCCGCGAAGAGTCGTACTCCGCGGCCGACGACGATGCCCAGGACGCCGACAGCGGCCTGTGGGGCACCTGCTGAGGGACGGCCGCGCATGGACGAGCAGCTGACAACGGCCGCGAAGACGCTGGCCCGGTGGTGCTACAACTGCGGCGTCGACGAACGCGTCCTCGGCTGCATGGAGCAGCTGCTCAAAGCGGCGGTCGACCAGGCGCTCGGCCGACCGGCGCCGACGCAGCTCGAGCACGCGCTGTGGCAACAGACCGCCACGCTGCTGCGCCAGCGGCGCGACTGGGACCGCGACCACCAGGTGACTCCCCCGCCGCCCGCGGCGTGCCTGCCCTGCGCCGTGGCGGGCGACCAGTGCCCCACCCACACCGACCGGCGTTGTCGGGCCTGCGGAAGCCAGCTGCACCGCATCGTCGTCGACGAGGGCTTCGACACCCATCCGTGCTGCGACCACACGAGCGGGACCGGTTCCCACGCCGTCCTCGAGCACACGGCACAGATGCTGGGCGCCACGCTGCTGGCCCAGCCGGCCTGAGCACCGGCAGGGCCCCGCGACTTTCCAATCCAGTCGGGCCCCGGTGATCGCCCGGGCCCTCGGTCCGCACATAGGTGACCAGGAGGACCGGCGCAGCCGGTGCCGGTCCACGGGATCCATGGGAGTCCACATGAGTGACGCCGCTCGAGAGGAAGCCGCGCTCGAGGAAGAGGCACGAGAGCGCGCCGAGGAGATCAGGGCCAGCGAGGAAGCAGCCGCCCAGGCCGCGGCCGCCGACACCGGCCCCTCCCCCGACGCCGAGATCGCACAGGTCCATCGGTCCGGCCGCCAGCACGACCACACCGACACCGCCGCCTACCAGCCGCCCCAGCTCGGCCGCCGCCGCGGCCCGCGCCGATAGGAGGCCGCGATGGCTACCGCACTCGCGCCGACAACCAGATCCTCGACCGTCCGCTGGGTCGACTGCTCACACAAGCTGGGGTCGCTGCCCTGCATGAACCACAAGCCGCACGAGGGCGACGGCCGCGGCTGCGTGCACCACTCAACGTCCGGCTTCCAGGACGACGAGTAACCCGCCGCTGGCCGCCCCACCGCCAGAGAGCAGCCTCAGCCGTGCACCAGGCGAAGCCGCGGCCGCTGAGGCTGCTCGACGGCCGTCTCCAAGCGCTGCATCCGCTCAAGGGTCATCGGGTGCCCGTAGCGCCGCAGCAGACCTGCCAGCACGGGACCGAGGCCGAGCGAGAGCACGAACTGGTCCGCCTCGGCCTCCGTTTGGAGCTCGATCCGCCGGCCGGCCGCCGGTACCAGATAGGTCACCGCGATGACCGCGCCCCCGAGCAGACCGGCCCAGGCCCGGTCCTCGACGACCGACTGCACCACGCAGATCACCCCCACGACGCCGCGCAGCGTCCAGGCCAGCCGCATGAACGGAAGCCAGGCGAACGCCCGGCCGACGCCGCGGAACGTCGTCACCATCAGCCCCCACGGCGTCGTCGCCGCGAGCACGGCCAGCTCCAGACACGGCCGGATCGCCCGGCGCCGGCCGACCGCATGAGCCAGCGCGGCGGCCGCCTCCGTGCCGGTCACAGCGCCGCGGTACGTCGCCTCGACCAGCCCAGGGCTGACCACCACGGTGCGCCGGCCGATCGCCACCGCCACCGGGGTGCTCGATCGCTGGATCCGGCGCACGAACAGCGCGCCGACGTCGACACCGCGGCCGCACAGCTCGGCCAGCACCGGCGCCATCACCCGCAACTCGGCCTCCGTCGCCGGCCGCGACCTGGTCAACGCCGCGACCGCAGGCTCCTGCACCTGCCCCAGCGCCAGCGCGACCAGCACGCCGCCCGCAGCCATGAACGCCACCAGGCCCAGCGCCGGCGGGAGCAGGGCGCACACCACCACGGTGAGGACGAAGCTCACCAGCAGCGCCGGCGCCAGCGTCACGCCTCTCAGCACGGTCATCGGGAACCTCATCTCGACCCTCCTCCATCTTGCAGCACTAGTGCGGATCTCTTGACTTTGCTCGCGGTGATCGTCCGGCAACCGCCGAGCGACATAGGCGAACGAGACCAGTTTGTGCCCAAGTGCCGACWGCACCCCGAGTTATCCACAGCCCCGCCGCTCGGCGCAGCGGGCCGCGGCCGGGACGTGGGTTCATGGTGCAGACCGACCTCCGACTGAAAGGAACACCCGTGGACACCCTCAACGCTGATGCCACCTGGGACCGCCTCGGCTCGATCGCCCAGCTGCTGCACCAGGCCGCTGCCCAGGTGTGGAGCGACGCCGACGAGGCCGCCCCCGACTCCCCGCTCCACGACCTCGGGCTGGGTGTCTACCTGGCGCACTCCCAGGCCAGCGCCCTGCTGCCCGACGACTACGAGCTGCGCGACGTTGACCCACTCCCCGACCTCGAGGAGCGCACGCCCCTGCAGCTGCTCACCGACGCCGAGGAGCTGACCCGCCCGCTACCGCTGCATCAGCCGGACCTGGTCCACGGCTCGCAGCTGGTCGTCGACCTGTGCGACCTCATCCGGGAAGCCCGCGGCCTTGACTACTGACCTGCGCCTGGCGTACGCCGACATCGACGAGGAGCTCTTCGACGTCGACCAGATCCCGATGACCTCGCACGACGTACGCAGCGTCGGCGAGATGCTCTTCGACGTCGACTACCTGGCCCGCCAGCTGCTCATGGACGTCGCCGGCGATGACGCCGACACGCTCCTGCGGAGCTGGCCGACGATGGTCGCGGCCGCGGAGGACCTGTGGGCCTCGCTACCTGATCGCAGGCCTGGCATCGACGAGCGCGATCGGCCCATCACCAGCCTGTCGGCGCAAGCCTCGACCATCGAGTCCAGCCTGTCCGGCCGGAAGGCCTGGCCAGGTCCGGGCCCGACCAACCCCCGCGTCGACCAGATCACCCAGACCCTCCTCACCGCCGCGGCTCTCGTGCGCCGCTACGGCGCCGAGATCCCGCACGAGCAGACCGAGGCCCACCGCGACCTCGAGGCAGCCCGGACCAGGATCATGCACGGTCTCTACCTGACCGCCCACGCCGTCAACGTCGCCCTGCACGACAACGGCCGCGACCGCGTCAACGACGCCCGCGACTCGGGCCGCCGGGTCCAGCTGGCCCAGCACCACTCCCCCTACGCGATCGCACCCACCGGGGTCTGGGTCGATCGAATGTCGGTATGCGAGAACACCGCACGCAGCTACCTGACCGACCAGTTCGCCCAAGCCCTCGCCAGCGAGGCGATCAGGCCGGTCGACGACCCCGGCCGCCTGGCGCAGGCCCTGGCCAACTGGGACATCCAGTCACACCGCGCCCTGGCCCGCCACATCGAGCCGGCCAACATCCTGCTCATCACCCGCACCCAGGGACTCATCGCCGGCGCCAGCATGGTGCTCGTCGACGCGGCCGCCACCGCCGGCATCCTCGAGCCTGCGGACCGCCTGGTCCCCGCGATCGCCGAAGCAGGCCGCTCCTGGAGCAACCTGGCCAGCCGCTGGGGCGACCTCGCTCCCCCGGGCGCTCGCCTCGAAGAACCCTTGGCGCGCGCGGCCGCCGAGGTCCGCGCCGCGTACCGCCAGATGACCCACGACACCACCACCCTCGCGACACCGCAGGTCATCGCCACCCGGCCAGGACTCCCCCAGGCCACCATGGCCACGCTCCGTGCGATCGAGGCTGGCTCCGAGCTCGCGCACGTCGTCGCTGAGAAAGCAGACGCCCCCAACCTCACCGGCCCGGCCCGAGCCATGTCTCGCCGAGCCCACAACGACGCCGAGGCCGGGCTTGCCACTCCGCCGACCGAGGGCGACGTCGTATGGGTCTCCCCCGCCGACATCCTCGCCCGACGCGCCGTCACGGTGCCGCGGCCCGTACGGGAAGCCTTGCGTTCGGCGAGTACGGCAACCGCGTCCGCGGCATCCGCCGCGGCAGCCTCTGCGATCCTGGCGCACACAAACGGCGGCGGTAGCCCTCGCCCCGTTTGGCTCTCGGCAGCGGACAACGCGCAACCTGGCGACCACTTCACCCCGGCATCTTCGCCGGACCGCGGCATGCCATGCAGAAAGTCCGCTGCCGGCATTGATCGCTCACCACCTGTCGGGCCACTTAGGTGACCATCAGACACCAGGTGGGCTGCGACCACCGAGATCCACCACAGCCAGGTCGGAGGAGACGCGAGATGGAACAGGCGAGGGAGATCCTCAACGTCGGCGGTTACCGAACGCTGGCTGCCCAGGAACGCGAACGCATCCCTGAGGATGCAGTCACAGACATAAGCGAACACGCCAAGGCACCTTCCGTCGAGCCACGCCCGGCAGAACGTGGCCGGCTCGCACTCATCCCAGCCACAATGAACATTGCCCAAGCGGCTGCCTACATCGGGATCGCGAAGTCGACGCTCTATACCTGGCGCACGCGACGCCCGGGGTTCGGTCCGCGCGCAGTGAAGGCGGGCGGCGCGCTGCGGTACCGCCGCTCGGATCTTGATGCATGGATCGAGGCCCACGCCGAGGCACTGGATCTCGAAGCGGAGGTGGACATCGACCACGACGGTCGGGGCTCGAGGGGCGACCAGTCATCAACTTCCGGCACGCTAGGTTCCATGTCACGACGGTCCCGTCCACGGCATCGCTAGCGCTCAGAGGTCAAGAAGGAACGCCCATGGCTCGCCCTCCGCTCCCCATCGGGACATTCGGGAGCATCACGACGAAGGAGGTGCGTCCCGGCGTTTACCGCGCGCGAACGCGCTTCCGAGACTTCGACGGCGTCACGCGCGAAATCAAGGGGACCGGTCGAAGCGCCGCCGCCGCAGTGCGAGAACTCAAAGCCAAGATCGCCGACCGAAGCGCCCCATCCGGTGACCTCATCGGCTCCGACATGCGAATCAGCCAGGTGGCCGACATCTGGCTCTCGCTGTATCGCGCTGAACAGCGCTCGGAAGCAACTACCGCGAACGAGTACCAACGCATCATCGAGAACGTCATCAATCCAGCCATCGGCAACATTCGCCTGCGCGAGGCAACTGCTGGGCGCCTGGAGCGGCTAATCAGGTCGCAGGGCTCGCACAGCCGCCGCAAGAAGACGAAGACGGTCCTCAAGATGATGTTCGACGCCGCAGTTATCGACGATGCGGTGCCAGCCAACCCGGTCTCGTCCACATCGCGGCTTCGAGGCCAGAAGAAGGACGTCCAAGCGCTCTCGGTGGAGGATCTCAATGCCGTCCGCTCTGCTGTAGACGCCTGGATGACCAAGAAGCGACCTGGTCCAAAGCCGAACCAGGACATGCCCGACATCGTTGACCTGCTTCTCGCTACCGGCTGCCGGATCGGAGAAGTGCTCGCGATCCGGTGGACAGACATCGACCTGAGTGGTGCCCCGCCGACGGTGTCAATCAGCGGGACGATCAAGACGGAGACGGGAAAGGGCACCTACCGAAAGCCCAAGCCGAAGTCGGACGCTTCCAAACGCACCATCGCGCTGCCGCCGTTTGCTGTCGATGTTCTGATGAGGCGGCGTATCGAGCAGCGGCCAAATCACTACAACGCGGTCTTCGCCACCCGTAACGGCACCTGGCACCAGGTGGGCAACATCGAGCGGCGGTGGCGCACGATCCGAGCAGACACAGGCTTCGACTGGGTGACCCCACACACCTTCCGCAAGACCGTCGCGACCTTGATCGACCGCCTGGTCGACTCGAACACCGCAGCCCGCATTCTCGGCCACTCCTCAGACGCGATCACCAAAGAGTTCTACATCGAGAAGGACAGGACCACACCTGACGTGACGCACATCCTTCAGTCCTTCGCAGCCAAGGCCACGACGATCGCCCCGGACGACTGACGTCGTCCGGGACCCTTCGAGCCCAGCCCTGCACCTCCTTGGCCCCATGCCCCGGCCCCGACTGGTACCGAACTGGGTCACCACCGCGGAGGGTTTCTGGGACATAAACGCGACATAAGGCGATGTGACTCAAGAAACCAAGTGGCCCCTGATCTGCGTTTCCGCAGGTCAGGGGCCACTTTCTTGTAGCGGGGGCAGGATTTGAACCTGCGACCTCTGGGTTATGAGCCCAGCGAGCTACCGAGCTGCTCCACCCCGCGTCGGTGATGACAACGTTACAACAGGGGTGAAAAGGCACCAAATCGGGGCGGGCATCCCCCGCCTCGTCACGCTCTCGGCACCGGGGCGGTCCAGCCGCGGCTGAGGGCGAGGAGGCGCCAGGTGATGGCCACGCCCGCGGCAGGTACGACGATGCCGGGTCCGTGGGCGCCCAGCTCGAAGCCGGTGGAGGCGACCGCGGCGCCGGCGAGGGCGGGGATGGCGTAGAGCTCGCCGGCACGGAACACTACGGGGATGCGGCCGACGAAGAGGTCGCGGATGACTCCCCCACCGACGCCGGTGACCATGCCGAGGGCGGCGGCCGGGATGGGGCCGAGGCCGTACTCGTGGGCCTTGAGGGCACCGGCGACGCAGAAGAGGCCGAGGCCGAAGGCGTCGAAGACGTTGACGACCCGCTCGAAGCGGCCGACGGCAGGGTGCAGCCAGAAGGTCAGCAGGCCCGCGGCGACGGGAACGACGAAGTAGGGCCAGTTCTCCACCGCAGCCGGCGGGACGGCGCCGATGACGACGTCACGGATGACACCGCCGCCGAGGCCGGTGGACATGGCGAGCACGACGACGCCGACGATGTCGAGCTGGTTCCGCACGGCGACCAGGCCGCCGGAGATGGCGAAGACGAAGATCCCGAGGAGGTCGAGGGTCAGCAGCATCGACGTACCCCTGCCACCCAGCCCCGACCGGTCAGACCCGAGGAGACGGAGGTCAGCGGGCAGCGCGGCGCGTGGCCACGGCCTGCCGTGCGACACGACCCGCACCGCGCACGCCGGCGGCGAGGAAGGTCGGCCAGTCGAAGTAGTCGCGCCACAGGACGATCTTCCCGCCCTCGACCTCGAAGGTGCCACACACCCAGAACTCCATCGCGAACGAGCCGCGGCGCAGCACGTCGACGCGCTCGGTCAGCACGACGGGGCCGTTGGCGGCGATGTTGCGCATCTGCACCTCGAAGCCGGTGCCGAGCTTGGTCATCGCCTTGAGCTGGCGGCGTACGGCCTTGCGACCGCGCGCCGCCGGGAGCGGGACGTTCTGGTAGACGACGTCGTCGGCGCAGAGCGCGACCGCGCCCTCGACGTCCATCTCCTGGAGCCGGCCGAGGAAGCGCTGGACGACCTCGATCTCGCTCGTCACTGCTCGCTGTCCTCCCCCGCGTCGGCGTCGCCGTTGCCGCCGTTGTCACCCTTGCCGTTGTCACCCTTGCCGGCCTTGTCCGCGGCAGCCATGTCGCGCTGGTCGGCGAGCTTCACGGCGCGGTCGATGGCTTTCTGCGCCTTGTCGATCTCCTGCGCCCACTTCACGGTGTTGCCGTTGCGCTGGGCCTGCTGCGCGGCCTTGAACGCGTCGTCGGCCTCGCGCAGCGCCGAGGCGATCCGCTCGTCGATGGTGCCGCCCGACCCCTGGCCGTCGCCACCGTCGCCGCCGTCGCCGGAGTCCCCGCCGGACCCACTGGAGCCGCTGCCGGAGGTGTCCACGTCGAGGGCGTCTCCGAGCGCCGCGGGCAGCGTCTCGCCGATGCCGACGCGCTCGCCGTACTTCACGATCACGTACTGCAGGATCGGGAAGCTGCCGGCACCGGTGGTGCGTACGACGTAGATCGGCTCGATGTAGACCAGGCCGCCGGCGACCGGCAGCGTCAGCAGGTTGCCGTAGCGCGGCGGGGTGTCCTGCTGGACGTTGAGGTCACGCAGGGTGTCGGTGACCTTCTGGTCCTGCTTCATCTCGTTGACGACCTGGCCGGGGCCCTGGGCGCTCTGGTCGGTCATCTCGAGCAGCCGCAGCTTGCCGAAGTCGTCCTTGGTGGCGTCCGAGTTCGCCTGCAGGTATGCCGCCAGCGAGCCCTTGCGGTACGGCACGAACACCGACGTCAGCGACCAGTCGCTGTCGACCCGGTCTCCCTCGCCCGTCGCGAAGAGCCGGTACGGCGGCTGGAACACCTGCCGAGTGGAGTTCGGGTCCTCGGGAACCTCCCACCGGTTGTTGCCGGAGTAGAAGCTGCCCGCGTCGGTCACGTGGTAGCGCGCCAGCTGGAAGCGCTGCACCTTGAAGAGGTCCTCGGGGTAGCGCAGGTGCTCGAGCAGGGCCTCGTCGATCTCGCTCTTCGGCTTCACCGAGCCCGGGAAGACCTCCATCCACGTCTTGAGGATCGGGTCCTTCTCGTCCCACTGGTAGAGCGTGACCGTGCCGTCGTAGGCGTCGACCGTCGCCTTGACCGCCGAGCGCATGTAGTTGATCTCGTCGGTCGGGATGGTCTGGATGCCGAGGGTCTCCTGCTGCAGCGAGTCGTCGGTCATCGACTCGAACGAGTCACGCTGGGAGTTCGGGTACTTGTCGGTCGTCGTGTAGCCGTCGATGATCCACACGATCTTGCCGTCGACCACGGCCGGGTAGGGGTCGCTGTCGACCGTCAGCCACGGTGCGACCTTCTCGACGCGCTCGACCGGCTCACGGTTGTAGAGCACTTTCGAGTTGCCGTGGACGCGGCCGGAGAGCAGGAAGTTCGGCTCGCCGAACTTGATCGCGTACATCAGCTGGTTGAAGGTGCTGCCGATCGGCACGCCGCCCTTGCCGTCGTACGTCGTGCGCTGGACCTCGCCCGAGCCGACGTTGGCCAGGCCGAGCTCGACGTCGTTGGCGTCGTCGGACGACTTCCCGACGATGGAGTACGACGGCGACAGCTCGCCGAAGTAGATGCGGGTCTCGAACTCCGACGTCTCGCTCAGGTCGGTCTTGCCGCTCGAGCCGCTGCCGATGCCCTCGGCCCACGAGATGCGGCCGTTCTGCTCGTCGTTGGGCGCGATCTGGTTGGCGTAGGCCGCGATCAGGCCCTCGCCGTGGGTGTAGACGGTGTGGAGGTTCGACCAGTTCTGGTCGCCGGTCGGGATGCCGGACTGGTCGAGCTCGCGGGCGCCGAGCACCAGCGGCACTTCCTGGCCGTCGATGGTGTAGCGGTCGACGTCGAGCACCTGCGGGACGCTGTAGTAGGAGCGGACCTGCTGGCGCTGCTGGAAGGTGTCGCGCACCTGCAGCGGGTCGACGACGGGGGCGTTGGCGAGCTGGCCGAGCACTGCGCGCGCCTGGGCGGCGTTGGCCTCGGGGTTGGCGCTGCCCTCGTACTGAGCGGTCTCGACGGTGCTGAGGCCGTAGGCCTCGCGCGTGGCGTCGATGTTCTTCTGCAGGTAGGGGTTCTCCTTGTCCGCCTCGGACGGGTCGACCTGCACGTTCTGCACGATGGCCGGCCAGATCATGCCGAGCAGCACGGCCGACAGCGCGAGCAGCGCGAGGCCGACCGACGGCAGCTGCCAGGTGCGGCGCCACACGTTGAGGAAGAACAGCACGGCGCAGATCAAGGCCACCCCGACGAGGATGTTGCGCGCCGGGAGCACGGCGTTCTCCGCCGTGTAGTTCATGCCGGTGAAGAGCCGGTGGTCGTCGGTGACCAGGTCGTAGCGGTCGAGGAAGTAGTCGACCGCCTTGGCGAGCACGAACACGCCGAGCAGCACGGACAGCTGCACCTGCGCGGCCGGCGAGAGCCGGTCGTGGCTCTCCTGGAGCCGGATGCCGCCGTAGAGGTAGTGCACGACCGCGGTGCCGATGAGCGCGACGACGGTCGCTGCCATCACGAAGTCGACGACGAAGTTCCACCACGGCAGGCGGAAGACGTAGAAGGAGATGTCCTTGTCGAAGTAGGCGTCCTTCGACCCGAAGCTCTGGGAGTTCAGCCAGAGCTGGAAGGTGCGCCACTGCCCCACCGCCGAGGTGCCGGCGAAGATCCCGACGACCACGGCAACGCCGCCGAGCAGCCAGCCGCGGATCGGGGTGACCGCGTCGCGGTAGCGCTCGACGCTCGCGTCGCTCGGCGACATGCGGAACAGCGGGCGGAAGCGGAACGCGAGGTGCATGTTGACCCCGACGATCGCGGCCATCAGCGCGCCGAAGCCGAGGAACAGGCCGACCCGGGTCCACAGCATGGTGCTGAACACCTGGCTGTAGCCGACCTCCTTGTACCAGAGGCGGTCGGTGTAGATCGACGCGAACGCGGTCAGCAGGAAGAAGCCGACCACCAGCACGACACCGGTGATCACCAGCGCCCGGGCACGCCGGCCCGGCCGCTCCGGCGCGGGGCGCGCGGGCTCCTCGTCGAAAAGGTCACTCATCGTTGCCACCCATCGGCTCGTCCTCAGCGTCTTCCAGCGTGCCACGGAGCAGCTCGAGCAGGCCCGGCACGAGGTCCGGTCCGCCCATCACTGCCATGTCGTCGTCCTCGCTGCGCAGCCGCAGCGCGCAGTACGCCGCACCGTGCCGGGTCACCCCGGCGACGATGCGCACCTCCTCGGCGTCGGGGTGCTCCCGCGCGAACTCCAGCGCGGCGGCCGGGTCCTCGGGCACCTGCCCGTCGGCGGCCGGCGGCAGCACCAGGCGCTCGACCACGGCGGCGCAGCCGGTGACCACGGCGGGCCACACGATGCCGGGGAGCACCTCCTCCAGCTGCTGGCCGGCGGGGAGCGCCTCCTGCTCCACCGGGGTCAGCGACCCGCGCTCGATCGGCTGGTCCAGCCCGAGCTGGGCGGCCAGGCCCGGCTCCTGCTCGACCAGCTGCGCGGTGTCGACCAGCGCGTAGAGCCGCGCGGGCTGGTCCCAGCCGGCCTTGGCGTGGTGCTTCTCCAGCTCCAGCACGGCAGCGGCGAGGGCCGGGTCGACGTCCAGCTCGTAGTCCATGGTGCTCGTTTCGCGGTGCGGGGGGCGGGCGGTTCAGCAGTCAGGCGGTCAGCAGGCGGGCAGTTCGGCGTCGCGGTCCTCGACCCACTTCTCCAGCGCGACGCGGGCCGCGTGCATCGTGGTCGCCTTGACCAGGCGCAGGTCGGGGTCGAGGTCACCGACGTCGGAGCAGTTCGCGGCCGGCACGAAGAACAGCTCCGCACCCGCCTCCTCGGCGCCGGCGATCTTCTGCTGGATGCCGCCGATCGGGCCGACGGTGCCGTCGGGCAGGAGCTCACCGGTGCCCGCGACGTTGGCGCCGCCGGTCAGCGAGCCGGGGGTCAGCGTGTCGTAGATGGCGAGGGAGAACATCAGGCCCGCGCTCGGGCCGCCCACGCTCGGGTCGACGCGCAACTGGATGTCGAACGGGAACTCGTAGCCGAGGCCGAGGCTGACGCCGACGCGCGGCGTGCCGTCCTCGATGACCGGCTTGACCCGGACGTACATCTCCTTCTGCCCGCGCAGGATCTTGAACTCCACGTTGGAGCGGTCCTTGTGCTTGCGCACCGCCTTGACGACCTGGTCGGCGTCGACGACCGGCTCGCCGTCGACCTCCTTGAAGACGTCGCGCGCGAGGAGCTTGTCGTGGGCCGGGCCCTTCTCGTCGACGTACGCGACCTGCACGGCGCTGGGCGCCTCGATGCCGAGCTCCTTGAGCGCCACGGCCTTGGCGACGTCCTGCGAGGTCGTCATCTGGATGGCGCCCTCGGTCTTCTCGTCCTCCGCGGAGCGGTCGGCCGGGTGGACGACGTCGTAGGGCACCACCGCGCGGTCGGGGTCGAGCCAGCGGGTCAGCGCGTCGCCGAGGGACAGCTTCTGCCCGTACGACGACGCGATGACGGTCGTGAACCGGATCTGCCCGTCGTCGTAGTAGGCCTCGTGACCGTCGACCTGGATGACCTCGGCGTTGTCGCCGTCCTTGCCGAGGATGTCGAAGGTCGGGCCGGGGCTGTACGACGCGTACGGGAGCGGCACCGCGAGGGCGATGCCGCCGAGGATCAGCACCAGTGGTCCCGCGATGCACGCGGCGATCAGGCGCTGGCTCATGGCGCCTACCTTCTCAGACGGGGCCAACGCGTCGGTGGGGGTGTCGGAAATCGCCCGGGGTCGGCTTCGGGACGCGGCTGGCAGTCAGGAGGCGCGGCGGTCGGGCGAGGCCTGCCCGCCGGGCTGCTCCTGCGGCTGGTCCGCGACGGGTCCACCTGCCTGCGCGTCGTCCTTCGCCACCGGAGGCAGCACGACCGGGCGCAGCTTCGACGGCCGCAGCGCGACGCCGCTGGAGCGGTCCTCGGGACGGGGCGGGGCGGCGTAGCCGGGGCGGCGACGCTGCTCGCGGGAGAGCGCCTCGCCGAGCCGGCGCGCGGCGGTCTCGCGGTCGACCTCGCCACGACCCTCGCGACCCCACCAGGCGACCCACACCATCGCGACGGTCGTCGCGAGGGCGGCGGGTGCGAGCCACAGCAGGATCTCCACCTGACGAGGGTAGGTCGCCCGCGACGGCGGACCGGTCAGGACACGCGGGCGCCGGGCAGACCCGGCCGGGTCAGGGCGATTCCGTCAGGGCGATTCCGTCAGGGCGAGCCGACCCACTCGTCCGAGCCGTCGGTGAACCGCTGGTGCTTCCAGATCGGCACCTCGGCCTTGAGGGTGTCGATGAGCGCGCGGCTCGCCTCGAAGGAGGAGCCGCGGTGCCCGGCGGTGGTCGCGACGACGACGGCGAGGTCGCCGATCCCGAGGTCGCCGACCCGGTGCACGGCGGCGACGCCGGAGACGTCGTACTCCTCGGCGATGCGGTCGCAGACGTCGCGCAGCCGGTCGAGTGCGCTCGGGTGCGCGGAGTAGGACAGCCCGGTCACGCCCTGCCCGCCGTCGTGGTCACGGACCCGGCCGACGAAGAGGACGAGCCCGCCCGACGCGGGGTCGTCGAGGCTGTCGAGGACGTCGGTGACCGACAGCGGCTCGTCGGAGATCGCCACCAGGCGCACGGCGGGGTGAGGCATGGGCCCCACTCTAGGCCCGGACTCGGGGTCCACTCAGGGCTCTCCCCCACACCGCCGGTTGGCTCCGCGGCGTAAATTCGGGGCCATGAGCAACGATCCGGGCAACCCGGGCGACGACCAGCCGAACCCCTTCAAGGGCACCCCCTTCGAGCACCTCTTCGGTGCGCTCGGCGGTGGGTTCCCCGGCGGCGCGAACCCGTTCGGCCCCGGCGGGGGGATGGCGTTCTTCCAGCAGCTCCAGTCGCTGATGCAGCCGCACGACGGCCCGCTGAACTGGAACGCCGCCGGCGACGTCGCCCGCCAGCAGGTCGCGCAGGAGGCGGACCCCTCCCCCAGCCAGCGCGACCGCGACCGCGTGGCCGACGCCGTGCGCCTCGCCGACCACTGGCTCGACGACACCACGGAGTTCCCCTCCGGGGTGAGTACGACGGCGGCCTGGTCACGCGCCGAGTGGCTGGTCGAGACCCAGCCGGTGTGGAAGGTGCTGGTCGAGCCGGTCGCCGCCCGCTCGGTGACCAGCCTGTCCAGCGGCCTGCCCGAGGAGATGAAGGCCGCAGCGGGCCCGCTCGTCGGCCTCATCGGCCAGGCCGTCGGCGGCATGCTCGCGATGCAGGTCGGCCAGGGCCTCGGCGCCCTGGCGGGCGAGGTGCTGACCGCGTCCGACGTGGGCCTGCCGCTCGGCGCCCCGGGCAAGGCGGCGCTGGTGATGAGCAACGTGCGGGCCTTCGCCGAGGGCCTCGACGTCTCCGAGGACGACGTCGTCCTCTACCTCGCGCTGCGCGAGGCCGCCCACCAGCGGCTGTTCGCCCACGTGCCGTGGCTGCGCGAGCACCTCATCGGCGCGGTCACCGACTACGCCCGCGGCCTCGAGATCAACGCCCAGCAGATCCAGGAGCGCGTCCAGGAGCAGCTGCGCGGCATCGACCCGACCAACCTCGAGTCGATGCAGGGCCTGCTCGAGGGCGGACTCTTCGACCCGCCGCAGACCGAGGCGCAGACCGCCGCCCTGTCCCGGCTCGAGATCGCGCTCGCGCTCGTCGAGGGCTGGGTCGACGAGGTCGTCGGCCAGGCCACCCACGAGCGGATGCCGGCCGCGGCGAAGCTCCGCGAGGCGGTACGACGCCGCCGGGCTGCCGGCGGACCGGCCGAGCAGACCTTCGCCGCACTCGTCGGGCTGGAGCTGCGCCCGCGCCGGCTGCGCGACGCCTCGACCCTGTGGGGCGGCCTGCGCGCGCGGTCCGGCCCGGAGGCCCGCGACGGCGTGTGGATGCACCCCGACCTGCTGCCGACCGCCAGCGACCTCGACGACCCGCTGTCGTTCCGCGCCGAGGCGACCGCGCCGGAGGAGCTGTCGGAGGACGAGTTCGAGGCCGAGCTGCGCAAGCTGCTCGAGGGCACGAACCAGTCCGACCGGCCCAGCGAGGGCGAGTCGGGTGACGCCGGCGACACCGGCGAGGGCGACCGGCCCGAGTGAGCGACCTGCACGCGGACGCCCTGCGCGTCCTGAGGTCCTGGCGCGCCCCGGACCCGGTCGAGGAGGAGCTGCGCCGCCGCTACGTCACGCACCTGGAGTCGCGTGCGGACGGGATGTGGCGCTCGTCGTACCCGGACCACGTCACGGCCGGCACCCTCGTGATCGACGCCGCGGGTGAGCACGTGCTGCTCAACCTGCACCGCAAGGCCCAGCGCTGGTTCCACTTCGGCGGGCACTGCGAGGAGGGCGACGCCACGCTCGCGGCGGTCGCGCTACGCGAGGCCGAGGAGGAGAGCGGGCTGACCAGCCTGGCCTTCCGCCCCGAGCCGGTCCAGCTCGACCTGCACACGGTGCCCTTCTGCGGCGACCGCGGCGACGTCAACCACCTCGACGTGCGCTACGTCGCCGCGGTGCCGGCCGGCGCGGCCGCGGTGGTCAGCGACGAGTCGCTCGCCGTGCGCTGGTGGCCGGTCGACGACCTGCCGGACCTGGAGCCCGAGATGCACACCCTGGTCCAGCGCGCCCGCGAGGTTCTCGCCTAAGCCTGACGTCCGGGCTTGCCGCCCGGCGAAGGCTGGTCCTACGCGGCCCAACCGCGAGCGCGGCAGCGTGGCGCCCGCGCCGRAGGCGCGTCGTGCGACGCCCGCGGGCCGAGCGCCAGCGAGGTCCGTGCGGCGAGCACGACAGGCGACACGCTCGCGCCGACAAGTCAGTCGACGGTGTCGCCGGCGGGGTAGACCTCCTCGCTCGGCGGCCGCGGCAGCCGCGAGGCGTCCGACCAGCCGGCGAGGTAGCCCTTGGCCTTCTCCGCGGCCGGGTAGTGCGCCACCCACGCCCAGAACTTCTCGTCGTGCTGCGGCTCGATGAGGTGGGCGAGCTCGTGGACGAGCACGTAGTCGACGACCCAGTCGGGCATCCGCTGGAGCCGCTCGGAGAGCCGGATGGTGCGGTCCTTGGGCGTGCAGGAGCCCCAGCGGGCCCGCTGGTTGCCCACCCAGCGCACGGACTCCGGGACGGCCAGTCCGCCGAGGTAGGCGTCGCTGAGCTCGAGGGCGCGCGCCATCAGGTCGTCGTCGTCCCACCTGCGGGGGCCCTCGGCGCGCATCTCCTTGCGCTCGACGCGGGCGACCATCCGGCTGACCCAGGCCCGCTCCTCGGCGCCGGAGAGGTTGTCGGGGACGAGCACGACGATCTTCCGGCCGTCGCGGTAGGCGGACACGGTCCGGCGCCGCCTGCCCGAGCGGCGGATCTCGACCCGCGGCTTGCTCCGCGCACCCATGGAGCGACCCTACGACCCCGCGGCCCGGAAAAGCGGGACCCCGGCCCGCCCCGGTGGTTGAGGTGCGAGGAGCGCCAGCGACGAGCCCGCCCCGGTGGTTGAGGTGCGAGGAGCGCCAGCGACGAGCCCGCCCCGGTGGTTGAGGTGCGAGGAGCGCCAGCGACGAGCCTCGAAACCTCCGGGGCCACAGACCCAATCAGGGCCGGGCCCACTCCAGCAGCCGCTCGACCGGCCACGTGTTGACGATCCGGTCGGCGTCGATCCCGGCCGCCTCGGCCCGCTCGCAGCCCAGCAGCGGGTAGTCCAGCTGCCCCGGCGCGTGCGCGTCGCTGTCGATCGAGAACAGGCAGCCGATGTCGCGGGCCAGCTCCAGGAGCTTCGTCGGTGGGTCCCGGCGCTCCGGGCGGGAGTTGATCTCGACGGCGACCCCCTCTTCCGCGCACGCCTCGAAGACGGCGCGGGCGTCGAAGCGCGACTGGCCGSGGGTGCCGCGGTTGCCGGTGACGAGCCGGCCGGTGCAGTGGCCGAGCACGTTGGTGAACGGGTTGCGCACGGCGGCGACCATCCGCTTGGTCATCTGCTCCGGCTCCATCTGCAGCTTGGAGTGCACGCTCGCGACCCGCACGTCGAGCCGGCCGAGCATCTCCTCGGTCTGGTCGAGCGCGCCGTCGTCGAGGATGTCGACCTCGATCCCCTTGAGCAGCCGGAAGCCGTCGCCGAGGTGGTCGTTGACCGCGTCGACGACCGCGAGCTGGCGGGTCAGCCGCTCCGCCGACAGCCCGCGGGCGACCTTGAGCCGCGGCGAGTGGTCGGTGAGCACGAGGTAGTCGTGGCCGAGCTCCATCGCGGTCATCGCCATCTCCTCGATCGGCGAGCCGCCGTCGGACCAGTCCGAGTGCGAGTGCAGGTCGCCGCGCAGGAGGGCGCGCAGCGCGGTGCCGGCGCCGTCGGCGGTCAGCGGGGCGCCGTACTCCTCCTCGACCTCGGCGAGCTTGTCCGGCACCCGGCCGGCCACCGCCTGGCTGATCACCCGGGCCGTGCTGGCGCCGACGCCGGCGAGCTCGGTGAGCCTCCCCGCCTCGGCGCGCTCGACGACCTCGTCGTGCGGCAGCGGGAGGATCGCGTTGGCCGCGCCGCGGTACGCCTTGACCTTGTAGCTGTCCGCCCGGCCGCGCTCGAGCAGGAACGCGATCCGCCGCAGCGCCGCGACCGGCGAGCCGTCGTACACCTGATCGGCCATGTGACCGCCGTCACGCTCCCTTCGGGACAGAAGTATTTGTTGTCCACAGCCAGTGGAAGAACCTGTGGGCAGTGTTCCTGCAGGTCATCAGACAGTACGACGCCCGGAAACCCCGCTCCTGCACGGGCCCCTCCACACCGAACTCACCGATCCCCCACCCCTGTCCACCGACACCACGCCTTCTCCACAGACGTTTCCACAGCGTTGTCCACAGGGGTGCACCCCGCCGGATTGACCGATGTCGCCGCGGGTCCCTAGCGTCGTCCACGACGAGGCCCCCGGGCCCCAGCTCCTCGCTCGCAAGGGGAAGGCAAGCGAGGATGCCTGTGGACCGGGGGCCCCGGCATTTTTCGGGCTCCTGTGACTCTTCCGTGGGTCGCTGATCGCGCCTGAACGGCCACACGCCGTTCCCGCTCTAGGTTTCTGGCTTGTCTAGGACCGAAACTGCTGAGCGGAGAACGGCGTGCGAAACGCCAGCCTATGGCGCGCCCTGTTGGGCGTCGAGAACACCGTCATCGAAGAGATCGAGTTCGACGAGGAGACCGAGGTCGTCGTCGCTCACGTGCGACCTCGTCGCGGCGGCCGTGGCCGCTGCGGCACCTGTGGAACAAGAGCATCCTGGTACGACCACGGCGAAGGGCGGCGTCGCTGGCGAAGCCTGGACGTGGGCGTGATGCAGGTGTTCCTCGAAGCCGACGCGCCCCGCGTGAACTGCCCGGTCCACGGACCCACCGTCCGCCAGGTCCCGTGGGCACGACACGCCGCCGGCCACACACTGGCCTTCGACCAGCAGGTCGCGTGGCTGGCCACCCAGTGCTCGAAGTCGGCAATCACCGAGTTGATGCGGATTGCATGGCGCACCGTTGGTGCGATCATCACCCGCGTCTGGTCCGACACCGCCGCCCAACACGACCTGTTGGCAGGACTGCGCCGGATCGGGATCGACGAGATCTCCTACAAGCGCAACCACAAGTACCTGACCGTCGTCGTCGACCACGACACAGGACGGCTGGTCTGGGTCGGAGTCGGGCGGGAGAAGGCAACCGTGCGCGCGTTCTTCGATGTCCTCGGCCCCGAGCGCTGCGCTCAGATCACCCACGTGTCCGCAGACGGCGCGGCCTGGATCGGGGAGGTCGTCACCGAACGATGTCCAAACGCGGTCCGCTGCGCCGACCCGTTCCACGTCGTGAAATGGGCAACCACCGCGCTCGACGAAGTCCGCCGCCAAGCCTGGAACGCTGCACGCAGCAGGACCGGACAGACTCCCTCAACACTGCAGGCCAGACGAGCGGCCGGCAAGGAGAACTACTCCACCGGGCCCGCGAAAGCGTTGAAGAACTCCCGGTTCGCGTTGTGGAAGAACCCCGAGAACCTCACCACCCGACAAGCCGCGAAGCTGACCTGGATCGCGAAGGCCGAACCCACCCTGCACCGCGCTTACCTGCTCAAGGAAGCACTGCGCCTGGTGTTCCAGCTGCCCCACCACGAGGCAGTCGAGGCGCTCGAGCACTGGATCAGCTGGGCCCGCCGCAGCCGGATCGAACGCTTCGTGAAGCTGCAGCGCACCATCGTGACCTACAAGGCCGAGATCCTCGCCGCGATCGAGCACGGCCTGTCCAACGGCCTCATCGAATCGGTCAACACCAAGATCCGCCTCATCACACGCGTCGCCTTCGGATTCCGCTCACCCGACGCGCTCATCGCCCTCGCCATGCTCAACCTCGGCGGCCACCGACCCGTACTCCCCGGCCGATGACCCACGGATCAGTCACAAGAGCC